>NZ_NHSN01000015.1:50890-124309 GCF_016653405.1 Halorhodospira halophila | reverse complement strand
CCACATCGAAAAACAGTGCGGCCCGCCGCTCGCCGTCCATCCCCTGCGCCGCCGCCTCGGCCAGCAAAGCGAGCACAATCCGGTGCGCGTCCTGTGCCGGCTGCACCGCAGCGCGGCAGCGCTCGAGCTCCGCCGCAACTCCCTCGAACCGCTCCGGTGAGCGGGGCAGGGCTTCCAGGCCGGGGTTCTGGGTGGCGCGGTGCTGGACGCGGCGCCATCCTTCCTTGAGTGTTTCTCCCCGCCCCCAGAGGGCGACGACCAGGGCGACGGCGGCACTGAGCCCGTCGGCTTCCAGGCGCGCTATAGCCTCGTGCACCGCCGGATCAACTTTTCGGCGCTGGCGCTGCAACCGGGCGTTGCGCCAGCGCCGTGGCAGGGCTCGGGTGTGATCAACGAGCCACTGCCCCAGCGCGACGGCACCGCGCAGCAACCCGCCGATGACCACAAAGAGCAGCTGCACGGCGCCGACGAGCGCGGCGAAGACCATGTAGACCATCTGCAGCTGCGCCGCCTTCTGCCCGCGGACCTGGACACCGAAGACCTTCGCTGAGGAGCGGTTGGGGCGGAACCAGTTGAACGAGCCGAGCCGGTTGCGCGTCGAGACGCTCGCCCCGCTTTTGGACAGATTCAGCTTGGTCGGCCCCTTGCCGTAGCGCCCGCGCAGGATGAACCGGCCGTTTTGCAGCGCCACCTGGGTGTTCTTCGCCGGCGTGACCGAGGCGCGGACACCGCGCCGGGTGTTCGCCGTCAGATTCACACCGGCCGCCCGCGCCTGGGCGCGCAGCGCTACCCCGCCGGTGCGACTCGCCCGCAGGTATTTGCCGCGGTGCTCGATGCGCCGCTGTTTGCCGTAGGCGTCTTTTTTGCCGAGGTTGAACAGACCCATGGTTGGCTTCGTTGCTACGCCCTGAATCGTGTAGCGGCCGAATCCCCTTTCTACTCCAGTCCTACGACAGGCTGTGACGTCTTTCCCGGCGGATACGAGGATCATTTGGTTGCGTGGCTTACGCGGGAGCGAGCAGCTCGGCGTCGTCGTTATCCGGTTTGTTCACCCGCGCCGAAACCGGCCATAGCGTAAGGCGCGCCGGATCCAGCCGCCGGGCCGCGCTGCGGACCGCCTCGCGCTCGGTCAGGGCTGGATCCAGCCAGTCCCACCGACAGACGGGGTCGAGGATCACGGGCTGCCGGTCGTGGATTGGCCGAAGGAAGGGGGTGGCCGGTTCCGTGAGGATGGCGCAGCACGTCTGGTGCTCATCGATCCACTCCCACAGCCCGGCGAGGAGCATCACGCCATCGGGGTCGTCGTCTCGAAGGGTGATGTAGTAGGGCTGTTTGCCGGCTTGCTCCTGGCGCCATTCGAAGAATCCGCTGGCGGGGATCAGGCAGCGGCGCTGGCTGAATGCACGCTTGAAGTAGGGACTGGTGGCGACCCGTTCAGCGCGGGCGTTGATCGGTGCGGGCCCGTCGGTATCGGCCCACCGGGGCTTGAACCCCCAGATGGGCCAATCGAGGACCACGGCCTCAGCGTGTTCGTCCGCGCTGCGGAAGGCGGGGATGGGGGTTCCGGGCGGGATGTTGTAGCGCGGTGCGTGCGACTCGCCCGCGGACGGGATGCCGAAGAGGCTCTCGCCGATGGCCTCAAGAGGCCGATTCAGGGCAAAGCGTCCGCACATCGACTCGTCTCCGCGTTCGGTTACACCCTATTGCGTCCTGGGGCCGCCGATGAACACGGCGACACTGACCATAGCCGGCCACATCCAGCCGATCAGAAACAGCAGGATGATGACCGCTTCCGCCGGTGCCGCCAGAATGCCCAATATCACCAGAACCACGGGTACGTTGGCGATCAAGCAGCCATTGCCTTCACGGCCATCCGTCAAGACGGTCAGGTAGACGGCAACCAGTAACAGGATCCCGGCCGCGCTCATCGAGAGCAGGGCGATAAGCACCCGATCGGCGGGTGTGTCGGACCACAACCAGATCACGTGGCCTCCGGCCAGGAGGTCCAGAAACGCGGCCAGGTAGACGCTGGCGAACCCAAGGTGCGTTCGGTTCAGCGGGGATCGAGGGAGCATCCTTTGCACTCTCCGGCCATCGGTGCGGCCCAGGGAAGGCTTGCCCCAAGTCCGGAACGATGGCGCCGATCAGCGGTCTCCGTGCCACGGCTAGCCGCCGTGCATGGACAAAGGTGCCCCTGAGTGTAGGCCGGAAGTCCGGGATGTGATACGCCTCTCAGCCGAGCCGCGGGCCAACGGAAGCCGGCAACCAAAGAACCGAGGATGGCGCCTGATGTGTTGGCGGCAACCAGCCCGCCGATGGCCGGGCCCGGCTGTGGATTGGCGGCCTGGACGACGCGCAGTAGATAGGGCAGGACAGCCCCCAGCATGACACCGGGCAGGACCATGACCAGCAGGGCAATGCCGGAGACCGCCGTCAGGTATTCCATCCAGCCCGCGCCGGAACCGACGTAGGTCAGGCCGGCCGTTGCGCTGTGGAAAGCCCAGGGCGAGACGACCACCACCGTCGCCGCAATGGTGAGCAGGGCAAGCAGCACATGACGGGGGTTAAAGCGAGGGATCCGCGCCAGTCCATGGGAGGCGACGGAGCCCAGGCTCAGCGCCAGGAGGAAGGCGACGAGGACGATCGCATACGTATAGACCGAGTTCTGAAGGACCTGGGCAAAGAGGCGTGTCCAGAGCACTTCAACGGCGAGGGTTACGAACCCCGATGCGAAGGCGTTGGATGGGGCTGTCGGGCGGTCTTGTCGCCGGTGCCCGGGGTCCGGGCGGCGCTATCGGTGGGCGATGTCGATGATCCGTCGGCACGCCTGCCGGCAGATCGGGGCGTATGCAAAGGCCCAACGCGGTAGTTCGAACACCACTCGCGCCCCGCCGTTCGGTAGCGGATCGACGCGGTGCCCAGTGGCGGGAAAACGGGCGACCGACCAGTCCCATCGGTAGGGTGGCTCGAATGTTGTAATCCGGTACCCGACTTGCAATCCAACGCCGGTGATGACAATCCGCCCTGTCGCGCCGGCATGAATGTAGCGCTCGGCCGCTATGACACGACGAACGCTCGGTCCCCAGCGTGGCCACTGATTGGTGTCCGTGAGGATCTCCCACAGGTGTTCGGGGGTGGCTCTGGAGTCGAGACCAACCTCGAGCGGCTTTTCCGGCATGGGGCGGTCGTGGCGCATTGGTATGTTCCCGGGCAGCCTGCTGACTGGCGCTGGTGGCTGAGGTTTAGAACCGACTGAAAGGCGCAGTCACTGCTCACCGCGGGCCGGTAAGCCGGGGGCGCGCAAGTCTGATTATCTTGGACTGCGCGTTGGGCAGGGGGAAGGGGTGCACGCGATGCGTATAAGCTTGCAGATGCGAATGGTTCGCAGTACCATTCTATGTGGCTTTCGTATCGAGAAGAGGTTGGTGTCATGAAGCCGAGGCTGAGGATGTTCGGACGGGCGGCGAGAGAGGTGTTCCGTACGGTGGGGCTGCTGGTCTTTGTCGCCGGCGCCGGCTATTTCCTCATCGCCGGCTACCTCACCGTCCACGAGGGTCTGGCGGGGCAACAGATGGCCGATGACCCGGAGCCGGGCTTGACAGCCGCGCTTGAGCCGGATGGGGAGCGTTGATTCTGCACAGGCGGTCGGGAACTGTTGGGTGACTCCCCGCTCGGGGGTGGTCAGGCGCTCAACCTGCTGATTGTGAAGGGTGTTCTCCTGAGCAGGTTTTGATCAATCGACCTCCGGGCCCCTCGAAATGCGGGCGCCCCCGATTTTCTCCACACGGTTTTCCACAGATTTTGTGGAATTCGCCCGCGATCCGGAACGGACCTTTTCTCCACTGCAAGAGGCGACCGAAGGCTCCGGTGCGTTCAGTGGCGGAAGCGCCTGGACGCAACAGGCAAGCGTGCTATGGTTGGCCGGACAGGCATCCCGCGTGGCCTGTGGGCGGCAGCCCGCGGTCACCGTCCCCCGAAACTTGAGAACGGCCACTCTGGCCCGAGCTCCAGGTCGCACGCACCGTGCCGGATCCGGCACGGCTGTCCGGGTTGCGCCCGCGAGCAACCGACCTGCCCCCGTCGACATAACCGATTGGCTGGATTGAATGAGTAAAAGACCCGAGATCGTTATTTCATCCCGCGACGCCGAGCGGCTTGAGGACCTCATCGATTCGCTGTCTCGGAACGCCTTCCCGGGCAAACCGGACCTTGAGAACGAACTGGCGAGGGCCCGGATCGTCGAGCCGGATGAGGTCCCGCCCGATGTGGTCACCATGAACTCGACCGTCCGGTTCCGTGTGGAGGGGACCGAGGAGGAGTTCACGTTGACGCTGGTCTATCCGAAGGACGCGGATCCGAGCGGGCAGACCATCTCGATACTGGCTCCGGTGGGCAGTGCGCTGCTTGGCCTCTCGCAGGGCGAGGAGATCGATTGGCCCAGGGCCGGTGGCGGTGAGCATCGAGTCCGTATTGAGGAGATCGTCTATCAGCCTGAGCGCTCCGGTGAGCATCATCGGTGATCGGGGGTGAAAAAAAGGGCCGGACCCCTTGTGGTGTCCGGCCCGAAGTACCGCTGACGTGAGCACCCAAGCGACCGTGGAGCCGCTGGATTGAATGTTACTGAAAACGATTCCTATTTGCAAGCCTGTCGCCGTCGCCTCTCCGGGGGCGAAGCTTCGGCGGTGCGTTGTCCGGATCCTTGTCTGAGTCACCACACCGCCCTCGTCGGTTCGGGCGGGACTGCTAGCCTGAGTTAGGGAGCGGCGTGGGGCGTCGTCCGCGCTATGGCGGAGCGCCCCGGCAGGCACCTGCAACCAGAGGGCGTCCCATGAGCCTGACCGAACGCCGAGCACCTGCCCGGCCCCGGTCCCGCTCGGCCGAGGCTGGCTTCGGGCCGGATACTCGGGCGCAGACCACGCACGTGCTTGGACTGGAGCTGCACGCGCCGGTCTTTATCGTCAGTGCCGGTCTCCTGCTGCTGTTCCTCGGGCTGACACTGGCCTTCGCCGAGCCGGCGCGGGATCTTCTGGAGGCGACCCTGGACGGGGTTCGCGGGCGGTTCGCCGGTGTGTTCCTCGGTATCGGGAACCTGCTGGTGCTGCTTTGTTTCGCCCTGATCCTCCTGCCCGCGGGCAACATCCGGCTCGGGGGTGCGGCGGCCCGGCCGGAGTTCGGTCGCCTCTCCTGGCTGACCATGCTCTTTGCCGCGGGCATGGGCGTGGGGCTGATGTTCTGGGCGGTGGCGGAACCGGTGGCCTATTACACCGACTGGCTTGGCACTCCGCGGGGCGTCGAGCCAGGGACCGAAGCCGCAGCCCGGCTGGCGCTGGGCGCGACCCTCTATCACTGGGGGCTGCACCCCTGGGCCATCTACGCCGTGATGGCGTTGGCTCTCGCTTTCTTTGCCTACAACCGCGGTCTGCCGCTGACCGTGCGCTCGGCCTTTTATCCGCTGCTCGGTGAGCGCACCTGGGGGCCGATCGGCCACACCATCGATATCGTCGCGGTGGTTGCGACGGTCTTCGGCCTGGCGACGTCGCTCGGATTCGGGGCCCAGCAGGCGGCCAGCGGTCTGAGCACCATCTTCGCCGGTGTCGAGGACGCGCTGGGTACCCGCCTACTGCTCATCGCGGTGGTTGTTGGTGTCGCCGTGGCGTCGGTACTGCTGGGTATCCAGCGCGGGATCCGCGTGCTGAGCAACCTCAACCTCGGAATGGCCGGGTTTTTGCTACTGTTCATCCTCGTCAGCGGGGGGCTGTTGGCGTCTGCCGTCAGTCTGGCGACCGCCGGGGTCAGCTACCTCGGCCAGCTGGTGCCGATGAGCACGCCGGTGGGCCGCGATGATGCAGGCTTCATGGAGACCTGGACTGTCTTCTACCTGGCCTGGTGGATCAGCTGGTCCCCCTTCGTGGGGATGTTCATCGCCCGTATCTCCTATGGGCGCACCGTCCGCGAGCTGGTTACAGCGGTGCTGCTGGTGCCGACTGCGGTGACGTGGCTCTGGATTAGCGCCCT
This sequence comes from Halorhodospira halophila, assembly GCF_016653405.1. Taxonomy (NCBI): domain Bacteria; kingdom Pseudomonadati; phylum Pseudomonadota; class Gammaproteobacteria; order Chromatiales; family Ectothiorhodospiraceae; genus Halorhodospira; species Halorhodospira halophila. The sequence goes on along the minus strand of NZ_NHSN01000015.1, from coordinate 118,294 downwards.
GGGGGGCGAGGGGCTTCGTCAGGTCCAGGGCGGGCTCGGAGGCCTGGCCGACGGCTTGGGTGAGCGCGAGTCCATGGCACTGTTCCATCTGCTGGAGCAGTTGCCCGGTACCGAGTTCACCGCTGCGCTGGCGGTGCTGTTGGTGGTGATCTTCTTCGTGACCTCGTCGGACTCCGGCTCGCGCGTCCTGGATGCGGTAACAGCCGGCGGCCGCCTGGATACGCCGCGTATGCAACGGGTGCTGTGGGTCGTGTTGACCGGTGTGCTCGCCGCCACGCTGCTGTTCGTCGGCGGCGAGGCGGCCCTGGGTGCACTGCAGGCCGGTGCCGTGGCCAGCGGCTTGCCGTTCGCGATCGTTGTCCTTGCGCTGTCGCTGAGCCTCCTGATCGGTCTCCGGCAGGAAAGGGAGCGTCTGAGCGCGCGGGGGATGGAGCTGCAGCCGCCCCGCGGCGAGCCGACACGCGGGCGCACTGGGTTGTCACGCCCCCAGGCCGCTGGCTGCGCGTATCTGCTTGGCCCGCTCAGCGCACTGCTTCTGTTGATGCTCGAGCGCGCCGACCCGCTGGTCCGGTTCCATGCGGTGCAGTCGCTGGTCTTCTCCGCGGCGGTGCTGCTCCTTGCCGTGGCGATCCTGCTCCTGGCCGTTCCACTGGGCGGGTTGCCCCTGCTAGCGTGGATAGGCGGTGGACTGCTGCTGTTGCGCGCATGCCTGGTGGCGCTGGGCAAGGAGCCGTGGCCATGAAACGAGATCAATTGCGCCGCAAACTCGCGGATCCCAACGCGCCGCCGTTGCTGGTTCAGATCGGGCGGTTTCTGTACGGGCGCGTTACCCGCCTGTTGCTGCTGGCCGCCGCGCTGGCGCTGCTCGGCTCCATCCTGTTGTGGGGAGAGGCGGCGTTCCTGTCGCTGATCGCTTTCACCGTCCTGCTGCCGGCCACGATCATCTCCATCCTGCTGCGCTGGTGGCCAGGAGAGGTGGCCCGTGGCCGCGAACCGGGTACCTCGGCCCCTTGGCGGCGCACCCTCAATCTGCTGGCCGGCGGCATGGTGGTGACCACCCTCGGCTCGCTGATCGCCGGAGTCGGCCTGTTCGGTACGGCCGCTGGCATCATGCTGCTCACCACGGGGCTGCTCCTCCTGCCCCCGGGGATCAGCCTCACCCTGCTCGCGCTGTCCATGCGCTACCGGTTCCGGGTGGGCGGCACCGCCTACGATCCGCGCAAGCAGCTTGGCGAAGAGACCGCCGAGCCGCCCGAGCGCGTGCTGTATCGGGCCGAGGTGCACTGGGGCGTACTCCTGCCGGCCGTGCTTGCCCTGCTCACCAGTGCGCTGCTGGCAGTTGGTCCTTTCGGCGTCGTCGGCCAGGTCATCGCCACGATCCTCTATGTGCTCGTCTTCCCCGGGCTGGCGGCCTACGCTCAGGGGGTGTATTTCGATACCGAGCTGCGCGTCACCGAGAACCACCTCGTCGTCGAGACAGGTCTGATCGTGGTGCACTCGCGGGTCATCCCACTGTCGGACGTTCAGGCCCTGGGGGTCCACTACACCTGGCTCGGCCGCCTTCTTGGGTATGGCCGCGTGGTGATCACCACGCGCGACGGCGTTTGCGTGATCGTCCCCGGGATTGTTGATCCCTTCGGGATCTATCAGGTGGTCATGAGCCGGGTGATGCATGGCGGGCAGCAGGAGCCTGCCCGTCTGGTGGCTCCGGCGTTGTAACGGGCTTGGCCCGGGAGGTTGCTATGGAAGAGATCGTCGTCACCGTCGATGGCTCGGAGTACTCACTCTTCAGTGGCCTGGTGGTGGGCCATGAGCTGCAGGAGCAGAGTGGTCTGCCGTTGAGGTTGCTGTCCGTCGTGGAGCCGGAGGGCTCGGGTCCCGGCCGCCGCAAGGATATCGAGGACATGCTGCCACTGGGCGAGGCGGGAAGCCCCCGGGTCGGTGCTGCGGAGATTGAGGTAACCCCGGCCCAGCGCCCGGCGGAATACCTTGCGCAGCGCATCAGCGAGGACACGCAATCCCTCTACTGCGTGGCCACCCGTGGCCGGGGGACCATGGGCGAGGCGCTGCTCGGCAGCACCGCCGCAACGCTGACCCGACAGGCAAGTCGCCCCCTGTTGCTCAGCGGGCCGGCACTGCCCAGCGGCTGGAGCGGTCCGGTTCTGCGGATTCTGGTTCTGCTGGATGGCTCAAGCTTCGCCGAGCGGATCTTGCCCCGGGCCCTGCAGCTGGCCGAGGCGCTGGACACCGAATTACGCCTGGTCCGGGTGGCCGTCGACACCGCCGGCCAGGATACCTCGGAGGCGGCCAGTTATCTGCAGGCGCTCGCAGCGGCATGGCAGCCGAAGACCCGTCAGAAGATTAGCCACACCGTCCTCGAGTCCGAGCAGGATACCGCGGAGGCGATCACGGATTATGCGGCCAACCGGGGCAGCCTGGTGGCCATGACGACGCAGGGCTGGAGCGGGCTGGCCCAGCTGGCTCTGGGCAGCGTGGCCCATGCGGTGGTCCGCCAGTCGTCCGTACCGGTGATGGTGTTCAATCCAGGGCACGAGGACGACGAGGCTTGAGGTCCGCAGGCTTTTTGTCGGCGGCGTGGGCATCCGCCGTCGGCTGGAAGTGCGTCATAATGGGATAGTCGTGCTGCTCGGAGTGCGTAATGAAGATCGTTTATTGGGGAGTCGGGCTTGCGGTCGTTCTGGTGGTGGGTGTCATCGTTGCCTGGTGGGTCGTGGTCCGCGGCGTCGAGACACCGGAGTACTCGGTGGTCCTGCAGGATGGCGACCGCGAGCTGAGGGATTATCCGGCGCTTCGGGTGGCCGAGGTCGAGCGCAGCGGCAGCCGGGGCGATGCGGTCAGTGCCGGGTTCCGGCCGCTGGCTGGCTACATCTTTGCACGTGAGCGCGAGGGTGATTCCATCGCCATGACGGCCCCGGTGACCCAGACGCCGGAAGGCGAGGGGCGCTGGTTGGTGCGTTTCATCATGCCGGCAAAGTACTCCCTGGACGACCTGCCCCGGCCGGCGGGCGAGGAGATCACCCTGCGCGAACTCGACCCGCAGCGAATGGCAGCCATTCGCTTCTCGGGCCGTGCCAGCGATTCGATGGTCGAGGAGCACGAGCGCAGGCTCCGCGAGTGGATGACGGATCAGGGGCTGGAGGCCGCCGGCGAGCCGGTTTATGCCTATTACGATGATCCGATGACCCCGGGGTTTCTGCGCCGGAACGAGATCCTGATCCCGGTCGAGGATGCGCCGGCGGAGGCGGCGTCGTAAGCGCCGTCTAGCGCATCCACCGGCAACGGCTCAGCGGGGGCGGGACCCGCCCCCTCCGTCCACTGGCCGAACGCACGATGGCCACGCCCTGCTCGACGCGTAGCACCCAAACCGTGTCGCCGGCAGTCAGCTCACCGCGATCCTCGAGCATGGCCGGCAGGGGGGTGTCCTCACCCTGAGGCTGGACGCAGGGGATGCCGTCTTCATCGACGTCAACTTCGGCGAGCGTGTAGTCCCGTGCTTCCCGCTTGAGCCGGTGCCTTTCCCGGCGTTGGATGGCTGGCGGCAGAAAGCGGGCAGCAGCGGCCCCGACGAGTAGTGCGATCACGAACTGGTGGGCATCGCCGAGGGCCAGGCTGGCGAGCGCCGCTGCCAGGGCGCCGATGGCCGCGGCCAGCAGATAGCCACCCTGCAGGCTCGACGGGCGGGCGCCGAGGTCGATGGCTGCCAGGACGGCAGCGATCAGCAGCCACAGAAACATGGCTTAGACGCGGTCCCGTTTCAGGCGTTCGGCGGCCCGCCGCCGCGCCTCGGTGCGGGAGAGCTTGCCTGCCGCGCGTTCCTGCTCGGCGGCCTCCAGGCGATCGGCCTGTTCCGTGTCGCCGTGGCAGGCGCGGGTCAGTGGGTCGTCGCGGCTGCCCGGGGCGCGCCCGTCGCGACGGCGCTGGATGATGACGGCGACCACCAGCGCCGCCAGTGCCAGCCCAACCAGCATCAAGAATTCAAAAGCCAATGCCCCATGCCTCCACGGCTCACGATTGCACGCGTGGTTCCGAACCCTTGGAGGAATCTAGCCGATTCCCGGGCGGCGAGCAAAGAGCAGGTGGCCCGGAGGGCCCGGGGAGCGCCAGAGGGCGCACTCCCCGGCCTGCCGTGCGGAACGTTTAGAATCGGACCTTGGCACCCAGCCGCATGTCGCGTCCCGGCTCGCGTGCGTAATCGCTATCCTCGACGGTCTCACCGGCTGCGTACCGCGGGATGGCGGTGTGGCTGGCGTACTCTTCGTCGAAGAGGTTGTGCACGATGAAATAGAGGGTGACGTCCTCGTCGCCCCCGGGCTGCCAGCGCATCTGCACATCATGGGTGGTGTAGCCGTCGCGTTCGCCGTCGCCCGGGATCACCCGCTCCAGGTCCGCGACCGCCTTCAGCGTGTAGCCGACCTGGAGAGCCGGGTGGAACTGGTAGACGCTGTCCCAGACCAGGCGATCCCCCTGCGGGCCGACGGCACGGACCAGCTGCTGGCGTCCGGAGGGCTCGCCGGGGGTCAGGGTGTCTCCGTCCCCGAGGCCGCGCACCTTGTCGTGGGTGAAGCTCACGGAGCTGTAAAGAGCTTCCCCGCGCCACGCGGCCTTGAGCGTGTAGCCCTCGGTGGTGATCTGATCGTCGAGGTTATCGATGCTCTGGATCGGTTGCCGTCCGAGACGTGTGGGTTGCTCGAACCCGTAGAGGATCAGGTCGTCGATATCGGTCCGGAACAGGGTGCCGGAAAGCTCCAGTCGGCCGCCGGCCAGCGGCTGCTCGGACCGGACGCCGGCCTCGGTCGTAGCGCTGGTCTGCGGGTCGTCATACTCGATGCGAGTCGCCTCGAACTCGTCGAGGTTGAAATCGTCAGGTACCTCGTTCTCATCGAATTGGTCGCGGCTGCCGATGTTCCGGTCCAGATGCAGCGTCGTGGTCCCCGAGCGGCCCTGGGCGGACTCGCCGTAGCCCACGAAGAGCTCGGTTGACGGGGTGGCCCAGTAGCCGATCCGGGCGTTGGTGGAGACCTCCGAGAAGTCCACCGACTCCCCTAGTTGTTCATAGTCGGTCTCCATCCAGTCGCCCCGAACCCCCAGCGAGAGATCCAGTCGCTCGCTCTCGAGCCGGTTCTGGATAAACGCCCCCTGGGACTCGTAGGTCAGGATGTCGCCGCCCCGGCTCGTATGGTCGCCTTCCCCGGTATCCCGTTCGATATCGCCGCCGACGGTCAGGCGGTTCTCCCCGTGGCCCAACGGCCCCAGGGAACCCCGCGCGAGAGTGGCGGTGTTGGCCAGGCGGCCGCCGACACCGTCGCTGAGAAAGCCGACCCCCTCATCGCGGTCTTCCCACTCGCTCTGATTGCGGTAGAGGTCGAGTTCCAGGTCCACCCACCGCGTCTCCGGGTGGAACTCGTAGTTGAGGCTGGTCGTCTCCCGCACCATACGCTGATCGGTAAGGTCGTCCTCTTCAAAGGGCGGACGATCGCCGCCGCTGAGGGGCAATTCCCCCAGGTTCTCGTTCTCCTCATAGCCAAGTCGGACCCGCTGCTGTTCGCCATCGGCGTTGAGCCGAAGCAGGAGATTGCGGTCATCGTACGCCGTGTAATCCTTGATCTCGCCACCACCGAGGCGATAGTCCTCGGTGGTCGTGTAACTGCCGCCCACGAGCAGTCCGATCCGTTCGGTGGGGTAGATGGCGCCCGCCGCACTGGTGGCCAGGGAGTCGGCCGCGCTGCCCCGGACGCCCCGCGCGAAGCCGCCGTAGCCGGTCTCGGGGTCGACGAGGTCGCCTGCGTCGATGGTCTCGAAGCGGACCGAGCCGCCGGTGGCGCCGTGGCCGTCGTCCGCCGCCGGCGGTCCGGGTTCGGCCTCGGCGTAGCGGAGGAAGGCGGGATCGATCCCGGCGAGGCCGCCCCGGTGGTTGTGCAGATCCCGGCCCTGCCGGGCGCCGTCGACCGTGACCCGGGTCTGGTTCCCCTCGATACCGCGCAGATAGAGGCGTCGCGCCTGGCGTGGACCGCCCACGTGGGATTCCGAGTCGCCCCGGAACAGGTCCTGCAGACGGTGGGACTGTTGCCGGCTGATCCGCTCGGTGCCGCTGCCCTCGATCTCCTCCGGCGGTTCAACGAGGACTTCGGGGAGCGCGGTCGGGGCCTCATCGGCCCCGGCGGTGGTGCTGAGGGCGCCGAGCACCGCCAGGCTGGTGCAGGTGAGAAGCGGCGTCTGCGTTCGTTTCGGATGCATCGTGCAAAGCCTCCTGATGGCCAGTCCAAAGTGCGATCCCCGGGTAGGCCCCGGGTGGATCACGGTTTACGCAGTGGCTGGCTGGGTGCAGGGGGCAGCACCTGGCTCGCGAAAATGGAATAAAAAACGATGGAATGTAGGGCGTAGAGCCGGGGTGAAACGGCCCGGGTCACTTGGTCAGGATGAGTTTGCCCTGTCTTGTCTCACGGAGCTGGTACGCCTCACCGCGGTGGTGGATGAAGACACGATTCGCGCCGTTGAAGAGGGCAGCGCTGTCCATGTGCGGGGTCCTTGAGGTCTGTTCGCGCTGATGATCGCTCGGAGTGGGAACCTCCTGGCTGTGGGCGGCGGTCGTCGGCTCCTGGTTCCGTTTGGTCATGGCTGCTTCCTCTGATTGCCGTGCCTCTGCCCGTGCCCGGAGCGTCAATCCGCCAGGGCGCGGATGAGAATCATTAGCGAATGCGATTCTAGTCCGGAATGCCCGGCTCGGCAACCGGGGGTCTGCGTTGGTGAGCCGACCAGTGGACTCGACGGCGCGAATCTCACGCTGATCGTGCGGAACCTGCAGCGCTTGGCGGACTCCGGGGCGTGTGTCATTGTAATCAGCCACGATCTGGAGCTGATCGAGCGGGTCTGCACGTTCCGGTTGACCCTACCTGCCCGCTGAGTCCAACGCGTGGAACCCCTCGATTGTGAGCAAAACCCGCTGTGCAGGTGGACAGGGGCGGCGGATAAGGGGCGCTATCGGATGAGGATTGATCGACTGCGCAGGTTGCTCCGGGAGCTCGCCAGCCCGGGCGGGTTTCGCCGCCACCCCCTGCTGGCGGTGACCTTGGCGCTCATTGTGGCCCTGATCATCTTCGGGTTGGCGCTGCGCCCGGTCTGATCGGCGGCCGGGCGCGGGGCCTCAAGGTGCCAGCGCCCCGGTCAGCGCACCGGCCGCTACTCCGGCGAGTACTGGCAGCGGCAGGGAGACCAGCAGGCGGGCCGCGGTGGTGCGGGCGCCGAGCATCGGCAGCTCGAAGGCGGCGACGCGGTGGAAGGCGAGCACCGACCAGGCGGTGATCAGTGCGATGAGCTGAGCCATGCCGGCGCCGGCGTCGCTCAGCACCACGACTAGAGGGAAGGCGACCACCGGTCCGCCGGGCAGGAAGCCGCCGAGCAACGATGCGATCAGGATCCCTGCGCCGCCCGAGTCCTCGCCGAACAGCGAGCCGACCGCCTCGGCCGGAATCAGCACGGCCAGGAAGGCTGCCGCGATGAGCGCTACCGGGAGGCGCGTGAGCAGCGGCTGGAGTTGTCGCCAGCCCTCCCGGGCGGCGGCACGATGGCTGCCGTGGGGCTGGAACTGCGCGATCGCCGCGCAGATCCCCAGCAGGATGAGGATGGTCACAAAAGCACTCAGCATGCCCAACGTCTCACGCGACGGCCCAACGGGCGGGCCAGGAGTGCGGCCAGAAAGGGCAGGGGCAGGGAGACGAGCATCTTCAGCGCAACGAAGTCGAGCCCGAAGAACGGGATCTCCCAGACCAGGGCGCGGTTCAGGCCGAGGACCGACCAGGCGGTGAGGTAGGCGACGCACACCTCGAACGCGGCACCCGAGCGCAGCAGGGCCACCACCAGCGGGAAGGCGGCGAACGGGCCGCCCGGAGTGAGGGCGCCGGCAGCCGTGGCCAGGGCGAGGCCACGCACGCCGCTGCGCTCGCCCAGCCAGCGTTCAATGGCGTGGCGCGGGATCAGTGTCTGTACATAGCCGGACATGAGCAGCGCAGCCACCAGGATCGGTGCCACCTGCAGCATCAACTCGCCGGCCCGGCTGAGTGCGTCCCACCAGGCCGCCGGGCCATGGAGCACGTAGACCGCGGCCCCGGCGCCCAGCGCCAGCACCGCGAAGAAGATCGTCATCGGATCCAAGTACCGCGCGGACATGCGCGTGTGCCCCTCGTCACGGTCGTGGGGCGCTGTCACGCCGGCTCGGTGTGGCTCTGACCCAGGCTGAAAACCTGGCTGAGTTGGGCGTCGTCCAGATTGCCGATCCACTGCTCGCCGCTTTCCACCGTCATCTCCGTCAGTGCGCGCTTGGACTGGATCATGTCGTTGATCCGCTCCTCGAAGGTGCCCTGGGTCAGCAGGCGGTGGACCTGAACCGTCTGCGTTTGCCCGATGCGGTAGGCGCGGTCCGTGGCCTGGGCCTCGACGGCCGGGTTCCACCACAGGTCGAAGTGGATGACGTGGGAGGCCGCAGTCAGGTTGAGTCCGGTGCCGGCGGCCTTCAGGGACAGCACCAGTACCCGTTCGGTGCGATCATTCTGGAAGCGGTGGACGACTGCGTCGCGCTGGTTTCTCGAGAGCCCGCCATGCAGGAACGCCGGTGTGCGGCCGGTGGTCTCGGCGACGGCCTCTTGGAGCAAGCTGCCGGCCTCGCGGAACTGCGTGAACACGATCGCCTTCTCGTGCCGGCGCTGGATCGGTTGGAGGAGTTCGAGCAGGCGCTGCATCTTGCCCGACGCCTCGCTCCCGTATTCGCCCTCCTTAAGGTACTGGCGCGGGTGGTTACAGATCTGCTTGAGCGCCAGGATCATCTGTAGCACCAGACCCTGGCGCCGGAACGTATCGCAGGTTCCCTGGATGACCTCCAGGCCCTCGCGCACCACCGATTCGTACAGCGCACTCTGTTCGGGAGTGAGCTGACAGTACTGATACTGCTCGATCTTCTCCGGCAGGTCGGTGATGATGCTTCGGTCGGTCTTCAGCCGTCGCAGCAGGAAAGGGGCCGTGACCTGGCGAAAGCGCGTGGCCGTCTCCTGGTCACCGTGGGTCTGGATCGGGGTGACGTACTCGCGCGTGAAGCGCTTCAGGGTGCCGAGCAGGCCCGGATTGCAAAAGTCCATCAGGCTCCAGTACTCAGTGAGTCGGTTCTCCACCGGGGTGCCGCTCATGGCTACCCGGGCGCCGGCGGGGATGGATTTGATCGCCTTGGTCTGGGCCGCCTGGGGGTTCTTGAGGTTGTGTGCCTCGTCGACCACCAGCGCGCGCCAGGACTGCCGCCGCAGCCGTGCGGCGTCGGTTCGCGCCACGCCGTAGGTCGTGAGCACGACGCCGGTTCCCTGCGCATCGTCCGGCAGGGCGCGCCGGCCGCCGTGGTAAGTGGTGGCACCCAGCTCGGGGGCGAATTGCTGGATTTCGCGCATCCAGTTGCTGAGCAGGCTGGTCGGGACCACGACCAGCGCCGGCCGCCCGGCCAGTTCCCCGTCGTCGCGGAGCTGCGCGAGCAGGGCCAGAATCTGCACGGTCTTGCCCAGGCCCATGTCGTCGGCGATCACGCAGCCCAGACCGGCGCGGACATTGCCGTAGAGCCACTGAAAGCCGCGTTGCTGGTAGGGGCGCAGCTGCGCAGCCAGTGATCGGGGGGGCGCGCGCTCAAGGTCCTGGTGCAGAGCTGCGACCCGTTCCCGGGCGCTTTCGTCCAACTGCACTGGCGTCCCAGCGTACTCCCCCGTGAGCGCGACTCGGGTCAGCTCCGCGCCGTCAACCTTCGGCGGGTTGGCCAGGTTGCGGCGGACACGTTCGATCTCCTGCGGGTCGAGGTAAACATATTGTCCGCGGAAGCGGACCAGCCCGGTCGCCCCTTCCACCAAGTCCTCAAAGGTTCCCGGGTCGATCACGTCATCGCCCACTGCCACCTGCCAGTCGAAGCGGAACAGATCGTTGGCGTTGAGGTGGCCGTCGCTGTCGCTACTGCTGGCGGTGAGCCTCATCGTTGCGCTCGGTGGTCGGCCCAGTCGCTCCAGCGACCGGGGCAGCAGCGTGCGGACGCCGAGCAGCTGCAGTGTCGGGAAGACGTTGAAGAGCAGTTCCGGCAGCTCGTCGAGGGTGAGTGACAGCGGTGTGCGGCCCCCGCCACGCAGGTAGTCGCGCAGCGGGTCGTAGGCATCGGCCAGCATCGCCGTGGTGCGCAGCAGCTCGCTGTGCCCGTCGCCGCGCTCGGCGAGGGCGTCGGCGAGCGGGCGATGGGCGCCCGCGCCGTTGCCGCCCGGCTCGTCGCCGACCTCGATGGAGAGTTCGAAGGATTCGGGCTGCGGCTCGTCCACACGCAGGATCAGGGTCTGCGCCGCTTCGGCCAGGTGCAAACGGCGCAGCCAATGGTGCAGGCTGGCGGCGGTGCCGCCCTGGCCGGGATCCGACAGCCAGGCGCAGCCACCGCCGAAAAGCAGGTCGGCCACCGGGTCAGCGGCTGCATTGCTGGCAAGCTCGCTCCACTCCCGGATCCAGTAATCGATGAACAGGCCGCAGAGCAGACGGGCCCGGGTCCGGCGGTCGAGGCCCTGGTCGGCCCCGGGCTCGTCCAGGCGGATGACCCCTTCCGGGGTGCCCGCAGCAAGGCTGCGCAGGAGCGTATCGACCTGCGGATCCAGGCTCGCTGGCATCCACAGGACGCTGGTGCCGCCCCGGTCGATGGTCAGTACCCAGGGTACCGCCGCGCCGGCGGCGGTCAGGTGCAGGGCGGTGCGGTAGGCCGCATGCAGGGCTGCAACCTCCGGCTGCAGGTCGGCCACCTGGTCGGCGTCCAGGGGCGCGAGCAGCTCGACGAGGTCCGCGAGCTCTGCAGCCGCTTCACAGCCGTCGATCTGGACGTCGCCGTCGGCATCCACCCGAATGATGGGGTGGTCGTCCGGGGTCAGGGTGGTGGCTTGGGTCTGCGCCTCCTGGACCTGTGCGTCGCTGCGTGCGGCGTCGCTCAGCGTGCGCTGGGCCTGCCGGGCGACACGCCGTATCTGGGTGCGCCAGAGCTTGCGGTAGCTGTTCAGCCCGCCGATCGGCGGTTCCTGGGGGAGGGCGTCCGGGATCGCCTCGATGCGATCGGGCAGCCGTGAGAAATCTAGCTCGGCGAGCACTGCCGGGTCGGCCGCTGTCTCCTCCGGTGCCGCGCTGCCGGCGCACAGTGCCGCCGCCAGGCTCGGCGGCGCCCCCTGGGCGTCGTTCTCTGGGAGTTCATGGCCCCGCTCGCGCAGCGCGCCGAGTAAGTCGACCCCGCGCAATCGGAAGACCAGGAACGGATCTGTATCGATCTCGCGTGTCAGCAGATAGACCGCCGCCGCTAGGTGCTTGCACGGGACGGCCCAGTCCGGGCACGAGCAGCGCATGCCCAGCTCCTGCCAGCTGCTCGGGAAGACGCGGATGCCCGCCGCCTTGGCGCGCTCCAGTACCGCCGGATCCAGCTGCCTGTTGAGCAGCCCTGCGAGCAGCGCCGGATCATCGACAATGGCCTCGATCAGCTGCCGGGTCTGATCCGCCGGCAACGCAGGGATCCGCAGGTGTACCTTGTAAGGCTGGCGACGCGACCCCTTCACCCGGGCGGTGACCTCGCCCTGATCGATGGTCAGGGCCTGGACGGACCCGTTGTTGGCGTAACGCCGGCCCCGTGGCAGGCGATTGGTGTAATCGATTTCGTGCAGGGCGCCAAGCCACTGCTCGCCCCACCAGGTCCGGCCGAAGGTTGCGCGCGTCATGGGGCCCAGCTTAGCGGCTGGCACCGTCCCGGCCAAGCGCGCGGCCGGGTGGCTGAGGGTTCCGGCGGCCCCGAGCGGTTCTCCCGGCGTGCGTTTCCCGATATTCTGGGAGGTGGAAACCAGCCTGCGGCGGTTTGTCGTAGCGGCTCACCGCCTCCTCGGTCCATTTTGCGGTCACCAGCGATCATGAGCGAGCAGTCGAAACGCAGCCCAGAAAGCGGGGAGCCGGAGCGCTTCCTGCCCGTGCGCGGAAAGGATCTCGTCGTGGGTCGCCCGGTGCCTTACTCCATCTACGATACCTACGAGCGGCTCCTGCTGCGCTCCGGCCGCGTGCTGAAAAGCGACGCGCAGCGCCAGATGCTGCTGGAGTCGGGGCGCGCTCGTGCCACCTCGTTCCAGGAGGATACGGTTACCCTGGGGGAAGCCAGCCCGTCTTGGGAGAACCACAGTGGCGAACTGAAGTTCGATCCCTTCGTCAGTTTCGACCGATGTGCCGCTTCCCTGCGGCGGGTCCATCACGCCATCGATCTCGGTCGCCACGACTACCTGCTGCGGCTGGAAGGGATGATCAGCCAGCTCGGCAACCTGATCGACCGCGATCCGGATGCTGCACTGGCGGCGGCGCACATCAACCGCGAGTTCCCCAATCGCGTGCTGCACCCCATCCGCAAGGCTGTAGTCGCGGACCTGCTCGCCCGCGCCGCCTCTCTGGACGGTGGTCAGCGCCGGGCGGTGGTCGGTGCGTCGCTGACCGCCAACCTCAGCATGCTCGCCCTGCAGGAACAGCTCGATCAGCAGGAGAGCGCCCTCAGCGCGGCGCAGCGCCGTGAACTCCACAGTCACCCGGAGCGGACCGAGGCGTTGCTGACGGCCGCGGGCCTGGAGGATCAACATTGGCTGCGCGCCGTCCGCGAGCATCACGAACGGATGGACGGCTCCGGCTACCCCCGCGGGCTGACGCGGGAGGGGATCAGTACCGAGGCCGCGGTGGTCATGCTCGCCGATGTCTATATGGCCATGGTGACCCCTCGCGCTCACCGCCCGGCGCATGTCATCCGGGATACCCTGCGGGAGCTATACGCGGACGATGGGTGTCGCTTCGACGCCACGCTGACGCGGCTGCTCATTCGCGAGTTGGGGGTTTTCCCACCGGGCACCCTGGTCGATCTGAGCAACGGCGAGACCGCGGTGGTGACCCGTCGCGGCCCGAGCAGCATGGCCCCACAGGTTTTCCTGCTGCGCCGGCCGGACGGCAGCGTCTTCATCCGCCCACGGTTCCGCTCGCTGGCGGAGGAGGAGGGTGTAGAGATCCGTGGCGTGTACCGCCAGGAGGAGCTGCGCGTGCTCTATTCGCCGCACATGGCCTGGGGCTATGACCAGGAGTGGGGCGAGGCGGTGGATCGCGCCGAGCGCGGGTGATTGCGGCCGCCCCGGCTCATCGCGCGGGCTCAGACAGCGCCCACAGCGATGCCGGCGGTGTAGAGCGCGAGCATGGCCAATACCACAGCGAAGACTCCTTCGCGCAGCCGCTGGTGGCTTTTTAGCCGCTCACGCCAGGCTGGCAGCGAGAACAGCGCGGCGACCGCCGCATACCACCCGATGTCCACCCCGGCGGCAATGGACACCATCAGCGCCTGCTCCCACGCCGCCTGCCCGGGGCCGGTGAACGGGCTGAAGATCGCCAGGAAGAACAGGGCAATCTTCGGGTTGAGCAGTGCCATGGCCAGGCCGTCTCCTGCCGCCTGGATCGGGCTGCCCGGTTGCGCCGGCGACCGGTCTTTCTGTGCAGCAGGGGGTTCCGGTCCGATCCGGGCGCTGCGGGCGGACTGCACGGCCAGCCAGCCCAGGTATGCGGCACCCAGGCCCTGGATGGCCGCCAGCAGGGTCGGGTGGGCGGCCAGGATACCGGCCAGCCCGACCACGCTGAGGGCGGCGTAGCCGCCGACGCCGATACCGTGGGCGACGGCCGCGGTGAGCCCGGCCGACCGACCGCCTTCCAGGCTGTGACGCGCCACAACCGCCAGGCTCGGCCCCGGCGACATGGCCCCCAGGGCGCAGACGGTGATCAGCAGTAGCCAGTCGTTTGCTTCCACCGGTCAGAAAGGGTCCTGCATCGCTGCTGGTGCGGATGCGGCGCCTAAGCCGTCGCGGTCAGGAACGCCTGCTCCACGTCCTCGGCGGGGGTGGGCCGCCCGAGCAGGAAACCCTGCACCAGGTCCACCGGAAAGCCTTCCAGGGCCGCCAGCTGTTCGGCTGTCTCCACCCCTTCGGCCACCACCTTCATGCCAAGCTCCCGGGCCAGGCTGGTGATCGCAGCGACGATGGCGCGGCTGTTGCGGTTCTCCGCCAAGCCGCGGATAAACGCCCGGTCGATTTTCAGGGTGTTGGCCGGGAGCTCATGAAGGTAGCTCAGGGACGAGTAGCCCGTACCGAAGTCGTCGATGGCGACCTCGCAGGGGATTTCGCGCAGCCCTCGCAGCACCCCGGTGGGGTTCTGATCCGGAGCCAGGAATGCGCTCTCGGTGAGCTCGAAGGAGAGGCATTGGCTCGGCAACTGATGGTGATCGAGTCGGTCGCGGACCCGGCTCACCAGATCATCGACCCACAGCTGCTGCGCTGAGAGGTTGACGGCGACGGGCGGAGGACTCAGCCCCTGCTCCCGCCAGGTGGCCAGTTGCCGGCAGACCGCGTCGAGCACCCAGTCACCCAGGCTGCGCATCAGCCCTGCCTGCTCGGCCAGTGGCACGAACGTTCCCGGGGCGATGAGCCCCTGCTGCGGGTGACGCCAGCGGACGAGGGCCTCCAGGTGGGCGAGGCGGTGGTGGGCTGACGTGAACAGCGGCTGGTACCAGACCTCTAGGCCCGCGTCATTCTCCAGGGCGCCGCGCAGATCGCTCTCCAGGGCCAGGCGTTGGTGGATGGCCTCGTGCATCTCGGCGCGGTAGAGGCGCAGGGTGTTGCGCCCCTCGTGTTTAGCCCGGCGCAGTGCGGTGCTGGCATGCTGGATCAGCGCGCTGGCCTCCTCGCCGTCGTCCGGGTAGGTGGCGATCCCGACGCTGCAGCCGATGCGAAAGTGCTGTCCGGCCTGCTCCAGGGGGGCGTTCACGGCGCTCATCAGACGCCGGGCACGCCGGACCACGCCGTCGTGGTCCCCGCCCGGGGCAATGATGGCGATGAACTCATCGCCGGCCAGCCGGCCCAGTTCGTCCGCCTCGCCCAGGGTTTCGTTCATGCGCCCGGCCAGTTCCTGGAGGATGCGGTCACCGCTGTCGTGGTTCAGGCTGTCGTTGACCTGCTTGAAGCCGTCGAGGTCGATGATGACGATCCCGATGTGACCACCCTCACGGCTGGCCCGGGTCACTATGGTCGGTAGCCGCTCCTCGATCAGGCGCCGGTTGGGCAGTCGGGTCAACGGGTCGTAGTAGGCCTGGCGGCGCAGCCGCTCCTGCTGGTCGCGGATTTCGGTGACATCGTGTAGTTGGCCGACGTAGTTGACGGTCTGCCCCCGATCGTTGCGTACGGCACTGATGTTCAGGCTGGCCAGGTAGAGTTCGCCGGTCTTGCGCCGGTTCCAGATGTCGCCTTCCCAGGCGCCTTGCTCGTGGATCGACTGCCACATGTCGCTGAAGAAAGACTGGGCATGGCGGCCCGAGGCCAGCAGCGACGGGGTTCGACCGATGACGTCCCTATTGCTGTAGCCGGTGAGATCGACGAAGGCATCATTGATGTACTCGATGTAACCCTCGGCGCTGGTGATCATCACCGCCTCCCGCGAGGACTCGATTAGCCGCTGTGCCAAACGAGCGTTAATGCGGGATTCGCTGATGGCCTCGTCGCGCTGCTCGATGGCGCTCTGCAAATCCTTGAGGTGGAGCTGCTCGGTGCCAACGAGTAGGTCGTTGAGGCCGAGCAGCCCCGCCACGGAGCCCTGCTCATCGGTTACGGCGAGGTGGCGGACCTGGTTGTGGAAGAACAGGCTGCGTGCGCGGATCAACAGGGCATCGGCCTCGATTTGGAGCAGCGGGCGGCTGGCCAGTGCGCCGATCACCGTCGAGCCGGGGTAGTCGGCGACGCAGCGCACCAGGTCCCGCTCGGTAATTATGCCCAGCTCGTCACCGGGGGCGGCCACCACGGCGGCCTCCCAGGCCGACTCGCGCATCTGCGCCGCCGCATCGGCCAGGGGGAGGGTGTCGGGCAGGACCAGTGGCTCGGTACGCATGACGCTGCGCACCTCACGCAGGCGCAGGTAGGGGGCGAGGCCCAGATTGAGGACGACATCGGTGCGCGAGATGATGCCGATGGGCCGCTCGCGGGTGTCCACCACCAGCGCATGGCGGCGCCGCCCCTCGCGGAAGGCACTGGCCGCCTCGCCGATGGAGGTCTGCGACGGCACCGTCTCTACCGGGGAGCTCATGGCTTCGCGGATCGGAACCTGACACGCGCAGGGGTCGGAGAAATCGACGGTCAGCGCGTCGTGTTCGGTCCAGATGCCGATGGCGCGATCCTCGTCATCGAGGACCACGATGGCGCTTTTGCCGCCCGCAGCCATGCGGTTGGCCGCCTCGTTGAGCGGGGTCTCCGGTGAGCAGTGGAGGATGCCGGCGTGCATTAGCCGGGTGACCGGCGTCTCGTTATCCATGTGCGGGAGTCCTTGTGTCGCCCCGGGGGCCCGGGCGGCGGTCGGTGCCCCGATTAGGGTCGATCCCGGCCACGTCCTGCGGGCATTCTGCCAGCACGCAGGCGGTCGTGCACAAGCACGCCAGCTGGCGTTCGATGGTCTTGTGAGACCGGCGATGCTAGCCTGCCCGGAAGACCTCAGGGCACGCCAGATATGCCAGAAGACACCTCCGCGCCCCGCTATCTGCTGCGGCTTTTCATTGCGGGCGACAGTCCGCACGCCCGCGCAGCCCTGCACAATCTCCAGCGGATCTGCGAGTCACAGTTCCCGGATCAGTACCGCATCGAGGTGGTCGATCTGATGCACGAGCCGCACCGGGGTGACGAAGAGGGGGTGATTGCCACCCCCGCGCTCATTAAGGAGCTACCGCCACCGGTGCGGCGTGTCATCGGTGATCTTTCGGATCGTGAGCAGGTACTCAACGGCCTGCAGTTGATCCCCGAGGCAAAGGATGGAATGCCATGAGTGAACGGAGCATCGAGCCGGTGCGCAAGACCGCCACCGGGATCCCGGGGTTCGACTCCATCGCCCGGGGGGGTGTCCCGGCGGGACGGACCACTCTGGTCGCGGGTACGCCGGGTAGCGGCAAGACGGTCTTTGCGGGGCAGTTCCTGGCTGCGGGGATCCTCGATGAGCAAACCCCGGGCGTTTTTGTCACTTGCGAGGAATCACCGGCCGACCTGCGGCGCAATCTGCAGGCCTTCGGGTGGCCCGTGGAGGAGTGGGAGGCCAGCGGCTGGTGGACGTTCGTGGACGCCTCCCCCGATATCGATCAGGAGCCGCAGGAGACCGGCGCCTACGACCTGGGTGGCCTGATCGCTCGGGTCTTCGGCGCCGTGCAGCGCTCGGGCGCGACCCGCCTGGCCATCGACTCCCTCGGTGCCATGTTCTCGCGCTTCCCGGATGTCCGGCAGGTGCGCTGGGATCTGTTTCGGATTGCCGGCCAGATGAAGCGCCTGGAGATCACCACCGTCATGACCGCCGAGCGCGAGGCCGAGTATGGTTTGGTGGCACGGCACGGGGTGGAAGAGTTCGTTGCGGATAACGTGGTCATCCTGCGGAATATCCTGGAGGCGGAGACACGCCGCCGGACGGTGGAGATCCTCAAATTCCGCGGCACGAACCACCAGAAAGGGGAGTACCCGTTCACGATCCTGCCCGAAAGCGGTGTGGTTGCAATCCCGCTCTCGGCGATGGAACTGACCCAGCGTTCCTCCGAATTGCGTATTACCTCGGGCAACGCCGATCTGGACCGGATGTGCGGCGGTGGCTTTTACAGGGATTCCATCGTGCTCGCTTCCGGGGCCACGGGGACCGGCAAGACCCTGATGGCCACGGAATTCATCGCAGGCGGCCTGGCGGTCGGCGAGCGTTGCCTGCTCTTTGCCTTCGAGGAGAGTCGCGACCAGCTCATCCGCAACGCCCGTGGCTGGGACGTTCAGTACGAGCCCGCCGAAGCGCGGGGTGACCTGCAAATCCACTGCGAGTACCCGGAGTCGGCCGGGCTGGAGGATCACCTCATCCGCATCAAGCAGGCCATCGACACCTTCCGGCCCCACCGGATCGCTCTCGACAGCCTGACCGCGCTGGAGCGCGTAGCCACCCCACGTGGGTTCCGGGAGTTTGTCATCGCTCTGACCTCCTTCACCAAGGATCGGGAGACGGCGGGATTGTTTACGGCCAGTACGCCCTCGCTGATGGGTGGATCCTCCGTCACCGAGGCCCACATCTCCACACTCACCGATTCGATCATCCTGCTGCGCTACGTCGAAATGGCCGGCGAGGTGCGGCGCGGGCTCACCGTCCTCAAGATGCGCGGTGCCGCTCACGAGAAGAGCATTCGGCAGTTCCGGATCGATCACCGGGGCATGCATATCGGCGACCCGTTCCGCGGCATCGAAGGCATCCTGGAGGGGCATCCCAACCGAATCATCGACTCGCCGTCCGCTGCCGGCAGGGATCCCCGATCCTCGCATTACTGTGAGTGAACCCGCGCCGGCATGGTGGCGCCGTCCAATGCGCCCGACGGCGATCGCCTCGGCAACGCGGAAGCTGGCAATGCGTAGACGCCCGGCACCGGACGGTGTCGGGCGCGTCGGTGTGCTGACCGCCGGGTCTGGCGGCAGAGAAGTCCCCGGCCGGCCCTACTGCAGGGCCGGCCGGGGGGCGATGACCGGTTGCGTCAACCCGCCTTGCTATTCGGGATTTCGCCTGTTCGCTACCCCGGTCAGCTAACGGCCCGGGAGTAGACGATCAAGGCGTGGCCGCAGAGCAGGATCACAAAGCCGAGCTTGATCGCCAGATCGTAGCCGGCGGCGCTGCCACTAGAGCTGAAGAATGCCTCCTGGTCCACCCGCAGCGATGAACTCGGCAGGCTTGCCGCCATACCGCCGCTGCCCGGGAGATTGTCCCCGCGCAGGTCACGGTAGTAGTTCTCGGCCCCAAAGGCGCCGCCGATGATCATGAGCAGGCCGGCGAGGCCGTTGAGGCCGATGATGGTTGCGTCGTACTGCTCACGCAGGGTGCCCGCCGTCTCCCACCAGGCCCACGCGTGCACATTCATGCCCGCATAGACGACGGCGATAACGGCGAGGCCAATCAGGACAAGGGTCTTCTGGATCGCACTAAACATTCCCCACCTCCGCAATGTGCTGGAACGCTGCCCATTCAATATTGCCGGGCGCGGTGCACTGCACAACGTGATTTCCCTGCGGGATTCCTCTTCGCCGGCGTTGCAGGCAGCAGGCTATGTCGCGCCGCAAAAAGCGCGTATATTCTGAGGGTAGTCCAATGCACGGAAGGCTAGGGGCGTGCCCGGATGTCCAACCCGTATCACCGCATCATCCATCAGAACGAGCAGCGCTTTCGGGTCGCCACCGAAGCCGCCGGGATCGGGGTCTGGGAACTGGACATGCGCGCCGGCGTGTTCCACTGGAATCAGCCCATGTACGACCTCTACGGGGTGCCCTACGGCGATGCGCCGCTGACCTTCGCGGCCTGGGAGCAGCGCCTGCTGCCGGAAGACCGCCGGGCCGCGCTGGAGCGGATCTGGGCGGCGGTGGAGCAGGGCCAGCCCTGGGAGACGACCTTTCGCATCCGCCGGCCGGACGGCAGCCTGCGGGATATCCGCTCCGCCGGACAGCAGCTCTACGACGAGCAGGGCCAGCCGAGCCGGATGTTCGGGATCAACGAGGACGTCACCGAGCAGCGCCAGGCCGAGCGGGCCCGTGCCCGTGCCGAGCAGGAGCACCGCGCCTCCCTTCGGGCGATCAGCCATGGGCTGAGCAAGCCGCTGCGGACCCTGGGCCGGGCCCATGAGCGTCTCCGGGCCTCCGCCCTGGATGCCGAGCAGCGCTACGACCTCGAGCAGGCGGAAATGGCCGGCGAGACCCTCCTCGCCCAGGTCCACGCCATCCTTGGACTGGCACAGCCCGAGCCCGATGCAGGCCAACTGCGCGCCGAGCCCTTCGACCTGCGCCGCTGCCTGTCGGAGCAGGTGGCGCTGCTGCGCGAACTCGCCGAGCGCAAGGGACTGCAGCTGCACCTGGAGTGGGGCGGCGCGCTGCCGCGCCGGGTGCGCGGCGATCCGGTACGCTTTCTCCAGGTGGTCAACAACCTCACCCACAACGCCATCCACTTCACCGAGCATGGCTCGGTGACGGTACGCGTGCGGCGGCTTGAGGGGGCGCGGATCGAGGTGGCGGTGGCCGACACCGGGCCGGGGATCGCCGAGGCGGATCAGGCGCGCATCTTCGAGGCCTTCACGCGCGCCTGCAACTCACCCACCTGTGAAACCGGCTGTGGCTTCGGCCTCTACATCTGCCAGCAGATCGTCTCGCTGCTCGGTGGGGAAATCCGGGTGGAGAGCACCCCCGGCGCGGGTGCGGTCTTCAGCTTCTCCGCCGTGCTCCCGGAGGCCGACAACGACGGCGAGGCCTCAATGGTTGGCGATCTGCTCGGTGACGAGGTCCCGTCCCCGGGTGCGGTGGAACTCGATGTGCTGGTCGCCGAGGACGATGCGGCCAGTGGCCGGCTGCTCTACGAACTCCTGCTGCGCATCGGCTGCGCACCCCGTCTGGTGGACAACGGCGTGGACGCCTTCGACGAGTGGCAGCGCCGGCCCCCGGACCTGATGCTCCTCGACCTGCACCTGCCCGATCTCGACGGACGCCGGCTGACCCGGCTGGTGCGTCAGGCCGAAGCCGAGGAGGACATGCCGCGCACCCCCATTGCTATCATCACCGCCCATCCTCTGGCCGACGTGCAGCGCGACTGCCTGCAGGCCGGGGCGGACCGGGTGTTCAAGGAGCGGGTCGGACTGGGTGTCCTGCAGCAGCTCATCGATCACATCCGCAGGCTGCGGGAACAGTCCACCGGCTGTCCGGTCTGAGCGCGTCTACGCCGGCGCCAGGCGGTCGTGCCTCCCCTCAGGGCGTTTGCTGGCCTCCATCCAGCGGGGAGGTCTTCGTGGCCAGACGGCTCAGCCGCTCGGCAGCCGCCTCGTAATCGAACTGCTCGATCTCCGCGCGCAGCGCCTCGATCGTCGATGCCTCGGCGAAGGTGGCCAGGTGCTCCAGGGCCGCCTCCAGAAGCGCCTCCTCGACCAGTTCGTGGCTGTCCAGGGCCCTCTGCAGTGCTGCCAGGGCCTTCCCTCCGGCGGCCTTGTCCCGGCTGCTCGGCCGCGCAGGGGGTGGTGGCGCCTTTGCCAGCGCTGCCAGGCCGCCGGCCAGCTCGGCCAGGGCCGCGCGCACGGCCTCGTGCAGCTCCTCGGGCACGGCCTCGTTGGCCTTCAGGCAGCCGTCGACGGCGGTCGCGGCCTCGGCCAGCCGGGTGGCTCCGACGGTGGCGGCGGTGCTCTTGAGCGTGTGCGCCAGCCTCTGCGCGGTCGCGGTCTCGCCCCGGTCCAGGGCCGCGGGGAGCTGGCCGAGCTCGCCGTCGAGCTGGTCGGCGAAGCGCTGCAGCAGGCGCCGATAGAAAGCCCGATCCCCCTCCAGGTGGCGTAGCCCGAGGGCTTGATCGATCCCCGGCAGGTGCTCGGGCAGCGTGTCGGCTTCATCCCCTTCGTCGACCGGCGTGGAGGCATCCGCTGCGGCGGACGACGGACGGCTCTCACCGAGCCAGTAGGCCAGGCGCTGGTACAGCAGCTGCCGGTCGATGGGCTTGCCGATGTGATCATCCAGGCCGGCTTCACGGGCGCCTGCGCGGTCGCTGTCGAGCACGGCCGCGGTCAGCGCCAGGATGGGCAGCGAGGGGTGGTCCCGGCGGATCTCGCGGGTGGCCTCGTAGCCGTCCATGATGGGCATCTGCAGGTCCATGAGGATCAGGTCGAAGGGCGCCTCGCGGCAGCGCGCTACCGCCTCGGCGCCGTTGCTGGCCAGGATGATCCGGGCGCCGGTCTGTTCCAGCAGCCGCTGCGCCACCTCCTGATTGATGGCGTTGTCTTCGACCAGGAGCAGCGAGCGGCCGGTCAGATCCGGGATCGTCCCGGTCTCGCAGGCGGTTCCGCCGTCGGCATCGCCGCCCAGGGTGGTCTGGATCATGTCCAGGAGCGTGGAGGCGGTGACCGGCTTGGCCAGGTGGCCGTCGATGTGATCGTCCGCTGCCTCGCCCTCCGGCTGGTAAGCGCTGACCAGGATGATGCGGGCGTCGGTGGCGGGCAGGTCGCCGTGCTCGTGTAGGGTTCGCAGGTGCTGTGCCGTATCCCGGCCATCCGGTCCGCCCGGCAGGTGCACGTCGATCAGCATCAGCTTGAAGGGCCGGCCGCTGCGCTCGGCGCTCCGCGCGGCCTCGATCGCTGCCGGGCCGCTGTCGGCCTCGGTGACCGCGAACCCCCATCCCTCCAGGTGTTCGCGCAGGATCTGCCGGGCGATCCGGTGATCGTCGACCACCAGCACGTGCCCCCCGAACGCATTCGGTTCAAGCGTGGCCGGCGATCGGGCCCCGGCGGTGGGTAGCCGTAGCTCGAACGAGAAGCGCGTGCCGGCGCCCGGCGTCGAGGACAGTTGGAGTTCACCGCCCATGCGCTCGACCAGCCGCTGGCTGATCACCAGCCCCAGGCCGGTGCCGCCGTAGTTGCGGGTGGTGGAGGTGTCCGCCTGGGAGAAGGCCTGGAAGAGGTGGCGGCGCTGCTCGGCGCTGATGCCGATGCCGGTGTCCTCGACGGTGAAGCGCAGCCGCACGCCCTCGGCGTCCTCATCGATGCGCTCGACGGTGAGCCCGACCTGCCCCTTGCGGGTGAACTTGATGGCGTTGGAGAGCAGGTTGCTCAGGACCTGGCCCAGGCGCAGGGCGTCGCCGGTCAGGGATGAGGGGACGCTCGGCTCCACCCGCAGGAACAGCTCCAGGCCCTTTTCGCCGGCCGTCTCGCCGAACAGGGTCGCCATCTGATCGGTGAGCTCGTGGAGGTCGAACGGGTGCGGGTCGAGGGTGAGCTTGTCCGCCTCGATCTTGGAGTAGTCGAGGATGTCGTTGATGATCCCCAGCAGCATCCGCGAGGCGTTGTGCATCTTCTCCGCGTAGCTGCGCTGGGTGGGCGCGAGATCGGTGTCAAGCAGCAGCTGTCCCAGGCCGATGACGGCGTTCATCGGCGTGCGGATCTCGTGGCTCATGTTGGCCAAGAAGTCGCTCTTGGCCCGGTTCGCGCTCTCCGCCTGCTCCTTGGCCCGGCGCAGGGTCCGTTCCACCGCCTTGCGCTCGGAGATATCCTGGATGACCGACCAGATCACCGTCCGCCCGGTCTGCGGGTCCGTCATGCGGAACCCGTTGAGCAAAACCGGGAAGCGATGCCCGTCGCGGTGGATGAACTCCTTCTCGTACGGCCCATAGTAACCGGTGCCCTCCATGGCCCGGAGTTGCTCCAGCTCTTGCTCTTCGTACTCGCTCGGGGTCAGGTCCCAGTAAGTGAGCCCGGCGAAAGCCTCGCGGGTATAGCCCGCCGATTCGGGCAGCTTGGCGTTGAAGTCGACGAAGGCACCGGTCTCGAAGTCGTTCATCGCCAGCCCCACCGGCGCGAGTTCGAACAGGCCGCGGAAGCGGGCCTCCTGCGCCGCCAGGGCCTCACGGGCCTGGACCCGGTCGGTGATGTCCTCGTTGATCCCCACCACGCGCCGGACCCGGCCCTGTTCGTCGCGGACCGAATGGCCCACGGCGCGGATGTGCCGTACGGTCCCGTCGTCGGGGCGCTCAAATCGGAATTCTGCCTCGCACGGCTCCTGGGTCCGCAGGGTGCGTTCGACCAGGTCCCGGGTGATCGCCTGACTCTCCGTCGGGAGCAGGGCGCGCCAGCCCGCCAGGCGGTGTTGGAAAACGGTGGGGTCGAAGCCGAAGATGCGGGTCGAGCCCGTATCCCACTCCAGCTGCTCGGTCTCCAGATCCAGTTCCCAAGCGCCGATCCGGGCCGCCGTGGTGGCCAGGCGCAGCCGCTCGTTGAGCCGCCGCTCGTTGCGTTGGGCCTGGCGCTCGGCGGTGATATCGCGCCCGGTGCCCCGGAAGCCGATCAGCGCCCCGTGGTCGTCGAAGATCGGCAGCCCGCTGACCCGCTGCCAGATCCGGGTGCCGTCCGGGTGCAGCGACTCATGTTCCAGGCCCTGCCAGGGGGCCCCGGTCTCGGCCCGCTCGGCGAGCATCGCCTGGATTCGCTGAGCCTCTTCGGCGGGCATGAAATCGACCGGGGAGCGACCGATGATCTCCGCCACCGGTCGGCCGAGAACCGGCTCGATCTGGGCGGTCACCATCTGGTAGATCCCGTTGCGGTCGATCTCCCAGATATACTCGCCGGCCGCGTTGACCACATCGAGAAAGCGCTGCTCGCTGGCCCGCAGGGCCCGGATGGTCTCCTTGCGCTCGGTGATGTCCCGGAAGACGGCGAGCAGCCGGGGGTGTCCGCCAAAATCGATCTGCGAGACCGTGATCTGGACATCGATCAGCGTTCCGTCGCGGCGGCGGTGCTGGCTCTCGAAGTCGTCGCGCCCGTGGCGCCGGATCCGTTCAACGTGCGCGGCGATCTCCTCCGGGGTTTCGACGGCCTCGAAATCGGGGATGGTCAGACCGCATAGCGCCTCCACCGGGTAGCCGAGGTGCTCGGCCGCGGCCGGGTTGCCCTCGAGCACGCGGCCGGTGCCCGGATCGATGAGCAGGGTGGCGTCGGGGAGGTGGGCGAACAGGGTCTGCCACTCGCCGCACCGGCCGGTTGTGCTACCGGGGTTTGCCTCAGCGCCTGTCATGCTGTCACCCCCGAAGCTGCGGTGCCGTGCGTCCCTCCGCCGTACCCTTGTCGGAAGAGGGGTTAAGGGCAGATTAACACAGCGTCCGACGCGGTGCGTCGCAGGGTGTGGGCGGGGCTGCGGCGCCTGCTCAGGGGGCCGGCGCCTGGTGGGTCTGGTTCCGGCCGGCCTGCTTGGCCGCGTAGAGCGCCCGGTCCGCGGCCTGCTGAAGCTGCTCGGCGCTGGCGGTCCCGTCGCCGGCGTTATGGGTGGCCACGCCCACGCTCAGGGTCACGATTCCGGTGGTGGTGTGGCCGTGGGTCAGCTGGAGTGCAGCCACCGCGGTGCGGAATCGTTCGGCCATCCGCCAGGCATCGGCTTTGTCGGTGTAGGGCAGCAGGGCGATGAACTCCTCGCCGCCGTAGCGGGCCACCAGATCGGTGGTTCGCCCCGGTACGCCGGCCAGGGCACGGGCGACGCGGCGCAAGCAGTCGTCACCGGCGCCGTGGCCGTAGTGGTCGTTGAACGGCTTGAAGTGGTCGATGTCCATCATGACCACTGACAGCGGCGTACCGCCGCGCTGGGAGCGCGTCCACTCCTCCCCGAGGCGCTGGTCCAGCACCCGGCGATTGGGCAGGTCGGTCAGCCCGTCGCGCTGCGAGAGCCGCTCCAGCGCGTCGGTCTTGCGCTTGAGCTCGACGTGGTTGCGCACGCGGGTGCGGGTGATCCGCGGGCTGAACGGCTTGATGATGTAGTCCACGGCGCCGAGTTCCAGCCCGCGCTCTTCATCCGCGGCGCTGTCCCGGCCGGTGACGAAGATCACCGGGATGCCCTGGGTGCGCGGGTCGGCCTTGAGTCTGCGGCAGACCTCGTAGCCGTCGGGCTCGGGCATGACCACGTCGAGCAGGATCAGATCCGGCTGCGGATCCGCGGCGGCGATCGCCAGCGCCTTCTCGCCGGCTGCCGTGACCCGGATGCGGTAGTCGTCCTTGAGCAGGTGGGCCAGCGCCTGGATGTTGGTCGGCTCGTCGTCGACGATGAGGATAGTCGGCGGCGTGCCGTCATGTTCGGGCGCCGTGGGGTGTTCTTCCTTCTCCATAGAACGGCATTATGCAGCCTAACGGTGACCCCGAACAGGCACGGCGGAAGCGGCGCTTTTCGAGGATCTGCGCCGGGGCCGCCTGGGTGGGCGGGTCCGTCTTGAGCAGGAGCGGATCGCCTTCGGGTGGGTCCGGGGGCGGCTGCGCCAGCTGTGAGCACCGCCACGGGCCTCGCCGCGATGCGGTTGTGTTGGTAGGGTTGGGCGGTTCGAGGCGAGATCCCGCAGCCACGGAGCCGACCCGTCACCATGGAGCAGCAGCCGGCCGCCACGCCTGCCGAAGGCGCCCTGGACAAGGCCTACCGAACCCTGGTCAACGAGGAGGACGCCCGCGTCTGCCGCGATATCAGCGCGGACGCCTGCCGGGTCGTCCCGGGCAACTTCTTCCTGCAGATCGCCGCGCAGTTCTTCACCAAGCTCGGCGATGCCATCGCCAACCCCAAGACGGTCCTCGCCTGGGTGCTCAGCGCGCTGTCCGCGCCGGGGCTCTTCACGGCCTTCCTGGTGCCGGTGCGCGAGTCCGGCTCGCTGCTGCCGCAGCTGCTGATCGCCAGCTTCGTCCGGCGCCGGGCGGTGCGCAAGTGGACCTACGTGCTCGGCAACCTCCTGCAGGGCGGGGCGGTGCTGGCCATGGCCGGGGTTGCGCTGACCCTCGAGGGGGCGGCCGCCGGTGCCGGCATCATCGCCGCGCTGGTGCTCTTCAGCCTGGCCCGGGGCCTCTGTTCGGTGGCCTCCAAGGACGTCCTCGGCAAGACCGTGCCCAAGACCCGGCGCGGCCAGGTCAACGGCTGGTCCGCGGCCGCCGCCGGACTGGTGACCGTGGGCGTCGGCCTGGCGCTGTGGCTGGGCATGGGCGAGGCCGGGGGAGCCGGTTTCTACGCCCTGCTGCTCGCCGGCGCTGCGGCGCTGTGGGTACTCGGCGCCGGGTTCTACGCCGCCATCCGCGAGGAGCCCGGCGAGACCGCGGGCGGCGCCAACGCCATCCGCGAGGCGGTGGATCGGCTCAGTCTCCTCGCCGAGGATCCGCCGTTCCGGCGTTTCGTCCTGGCCCGCGCGCTGCTGCTCTGCTCGGCGCTGACCGCCCCGTTCATCGTCATGCTCGCCTACGAGCAGACCGGGGCGGCCGCCCTGGCGCTGGGGCTGTTCGTCATCGCCGACGGCCTGGCGGATCTGCTCTCCGCGCCGTTCTGGGGGCGCTTTGCGGATGCCTCCAGCCGCCGGGTGATGATCCGCGCCGGGCTGGCCGCCGCGCTGGTGGGCATCGCGCTGGTGGCGCTTGTCCATCTGTTGCCGGGGGTCGCCGGCCACGCTGCCGTCTACCCCGTCTTCTTCTTCCTCCTCGCCGTGGCCCACGCCGGGGTGCGCATGGGCCGCAAGACCTACGTGGTCGATCTGGCCGGCGGCAACAAGCGCACCGACTACGTCGCCGTCAGCAACACCGTCATCGGCGTGGTCCTGCTGCTCACCGGTCTGATCGGGGCCCTGACCGCGGTCATGCCGATCACCGGCGTGATCCTCATCCTCTCAGCCATGGGCCTGGCCGGCGCCTGGCTTTCCGCCCGGCTGCCGGAGGTCACCGAGGAGGCAGCAACCGGATAGGCCGGGGCGCCGGGATTGTCACCGGACCGCGCAGCGGAGAGCATCCATGCTGATCAAGTCGCTCAAGATCCTCCACACCCTCGGGGCCATCGGCTTCACCGGGGCCGTGGCCGTGCACCTGATCCTGCTCGGCCTGGCCCCGGAGCCGACGGCCATCGAGGAGTACGCCGTCATCCGCGGCAGCATCGCCGCCATCGGCAATTGGCTGCTGTTGCCCTCGCTGGCGCTGGTCTTCCTCTCCGGGCTGATGAGCATGGCCCTCTACACTGGCTTCCGGCAGGCCGGCTGGGTGTGGATCAAGGGTATCCTCAGCTTCAGCATCTTCTCGGCCACCCTGGCCTTCATCCACGGCAATGCGGTGCAGGTCGCCGCGGCGGCCGATGCGGCCGCCGCTGGTCGCATCGGCGTCGACGAGATCCCGCGCAACGTCCACAACGAGCCGCTGGTGCTCTGGGTGGTGCTGATCATCTGCATCGCCAATGTGGTCCTCGGCGTGTGGCGACCGCGCCGGCTGCCGGGCGTGATGGAGCTGGGGAATCGTTAGGGCTGTCGGCGTGATGCTCGCATCGCCGGGGCGTGCAGTGACGACGAGGTGAGCCATGTATTCCGATTGGCGGCCGGAAAGGAGTGTCTCGTGCCCCTACTGCGGTGAGCCATTCCAGCTGCTCCTCGACACCGATGGAGAGGACACGGATTACGTGGAGGACTGTCCGGTCTGCTGCGCACCGATCCAGGTGGCGGTGCGCTGGTCCATGGGGGACGACGAGCCGGAGGTGGTCCTGCGTCGGGATGACGACTAAGCGCCGGTGCTAGCGGACCCGTTTATTGCGCGATGCGCTCAACCTGCTCCATCAACTCGGTTAGATCACTGAGGAAGGTGCGCTGCATGTGGCGCGGGCCGATGCCCGGTGGTACCCAGAAGTCGGGCCGGATATGGCTGTCGACGGTGATGCGGGTCGCCTCGCCGTCGGCCTCGAGCAGCCACTCGGTCACGCCGCGGCGCAGATCGCTGTGTTCCGGCAGGATGCGCGCCCGGATGCGTTCCGGTGGTTCCTCCTCCATGGCCTCGACGCGGCGCACCCGGCGGCAGATCAGCACCAGACACCCCTCGGTGACGGTGGCCACCAGGACGGCCTCGCCGGCGCCGTCCGGTACGATCCGGCTCTCCAGCAGGCCGGGAGAGAGTTCGGAGAGTCGCTCGTAGTCGGTGAGCACTGCCCAGACCGCCTCGCGCGGGGCGTCGATCCGGGCGACGACGCGCAGCTGGTAGTCGGGACGCGCGACCTGGAAATCCCGCTCAAGGATCTCCACGGCGCCGGCCGGGGGGTGGACGGCGCCGATCACGACCACCAGGGCGATGGCGAATAGTCCACGGCGCATACCGTCACTCTAGTCGCGCGGCGCCGCCCTGGCGAGCGCCGCCCGCGGCACACGGGCTCCCCCTTGTGCCGGTCGGGCAGGCAGGCTGCCCGGAAACTGGTACCGTGGCGCGCCAAAAGGGGAGAGAGCATGGACTGGAGCGGCGGTTACGTCTCGGATATCAACTACATCAGCGGCTTCTACCGCGAGCTCGCCCCGGGCTATCTGAGCTTCGTGGCCCGTCTCCAGGGCGAGCCAGCGCCGGATCCGGCCCGGCCGTTTCGCTACGCCGAGCTCGGCTGCGGCCAGGGGCTGGGCACCAACCTGCTCGCCGCCGCCAATCCCCACGCCGAATTCGTCGGCATCGACTTCCTGCCCGGGCAGATCGCCAACGCCCGCGATCAGGCCGCGGCGGCCGGGCTGGAGAACGTCACCTTCCACGAGGCGAGCTTCGCCGAGGCGGCGCAGTGGCCCGACGCCGCGCTGGCCCCCTTCGACTACATCACCCTGCACGGGATCTACGCCTGGGTCAGCCCGGCCAACCGGCAGGCCATCGTGCGTTTCCTGGAGCGCTGGCTGAAGCCGGGCGGCCTGGTCTACGTCAGCTACAACGCCATGCCCGGCTGGGCCGGGGTGCTGCCCTTCCAGCGGCTGCTGTGCGAGCACGCCGCCCGCCACCCCGGGCGCAGCGACCGGCAGGTCGAGTCCGGCCTGGCCTTCATGCAGCAGCTCCGCGAGGCCGGGCTCGCCTACTTCGAGCGCCACCCGGCGGCGCCGGCCAAGCTCGACGGGCTCGGCGACATCGCCCGGGAGTCGACCTACCTGGCCCACGAGTACCTCAACACCGCGGCGCAGCCCCTGTACTTCACCGACGTGCTCGCCGAGCTGGCGCCGGCCCGCCTGGACTACGTCGGCTCCGCCGATCTGTTGGAGAACTACGACGCCCTGAGCCTTCCCGAGCCGGCACGTGCGGCCCTGGAGGACGTCGCCGATCCCCACTACCGCGAGCTGCTGCGCGACTACGCGGTGAACCGGGTATTCCGCCGGGACGTCTTCATCAAGGGCAGCCGCCGTGGCACGCCGGCGCAGCAGGACGCCGCCGTGCTCCAGACCGCGGTGGCGCCGCTGCTCACCCGCGCCGAGATGACCCCGGTCTTCCACACCCACCTCGGCGAGCTGACCGGGCAGGCGCGGATCTACCAGCCGCTGATGGATCGCATCGCCCGCGGTCCGACCACCCTCGGCGACCTGCGACAGGCCACCGGGGTCGAGCTGCCGGCGCTGATCCAGGCGTGCGCCGTGCTGGTCGCCACCGGACAGGCCCACCCGGCGCAGCCACCGGCTGATCCCGGGCCCGCGGGGCGGTTGGCCGAGCTGCTCGCCGAGCGCATCCTCGAGGATGAAGCCCACGGCCATCTGCCCGCGCCGGCCATCGGCAGCGCCGTGGCCGCCTCGGACACCGAGATCGTCGCCCTGGCGGCGCTGCGCCAGGGGGCCCCGCAGCGTGCGGAGCGGCTGGCCGAGGCCGTCTGGTCGCGTTTTCGTCCAGTGGGTCGGCGGATGGTGCGCGATGGCCAGGTGTTGGAAGGCGAGCGGGCCAACCTGCGCGAGCTCCAGGAGCGCGCCCGGGGGATCCTGCGCGAGCGCCTGCCGGTCTGGCAGGGCCTGGGGCTGATCGACGCCGGAAGCGACCGGCGCGGCGGTTGAGGCGGCCGCGACACGGTGTCGCGCAGCCCCACGAAACGCAAGGCAATGGTATGGTGCATCGGAGTTGAAACCGGTGGGCGGCAGCGCTGGCAGGGACTGTCATGAACGGATCGGAGCAGACCGAGGCGCAGCGGCTCTACGCCCGCATGTTCGCCGACAATACCGCGGTCAAACTGCTCATCGACCCGGAATCCGGGGCCATCCTCGACGCCAACCCCAGTGCCGTGCGCTTCTACGGGTACCCCCGGGCGGAGCTCTGCGGCATGCGCATCCAGGACATCAATACCCTCGATGATGCGCAGGTGCACGCCGAAATGGCCCGGGCACGGGCCGAGCAGCGTCGCTACTTCCGCTTCCAGCACCGCGTGCAGGGTGGCGAGGTCCGCGACGTCGAGGTCTACAGCGGGCCGCTGGAGCTCGGCGGCCGGCAGTACCTCTACTCCATCGTCCACGACATCACCGATATACGGCGCTATCAGCGCCGGCTCGAGGTCTTCCACGACCTCTTCCGCTCCTTGCCGGTGGGCATCTACCGCAACACCCCCGGCCCGGCGGGGCGCTTTCTCGAGGTCAATCCGGCCATGGTCGAGCTCTTCGAGGCCGAGAGCGAGGCGGAGCTGCTGGCCACGCCGGTGTCGGCGCTCTACCGCGATCCGCAGCGCCGGGCCGAGATCAGCGACCTGATCGAACGCCACGGCCACGTCGGCTGGGTCGAGCTGCAGGCCCGCACGCTGCGAGGCCGGCCGCTGTGGCTGCGGCTGTCGGTCCGCCGGGTGGAGGACGAGCAGGGCCGGACCGTCTTCGACGGGATGGTCGAGGACATCAGCGAGCATGTGCGCCTGCAGGGCGAGCGCGACCGGCTGCTCGAGGCCATCAATGAGGGCGTCTGCGGGCTCGACCGGGCCGGGCGCTTCACCTTCCTCAATCCCGCGGCCCGGCAGCTGCTCGGCTTTCCCTCCGAGGAGGCAGCCCTCGGCCGGGACGCCCACGCACTGACCCACCACAGCCACCCGGACGGCAGCCCGTACCCCGCGCAGGCGTGCCCGATCTTCCGGGTGATTCGCACCGGCGAACCCCTGGAGGCGTGGCAGGACTACTTCTGGCGGATGGACGGCCGCGGTTTCGACGTGCTCGTCTACGCTGCGCCCCTGCGCGACGAGGACGACGGGATCACCGGCGCGGTGATCTCCTTCCAGGACATCAGCCGGCGCAAGCGCCTCCAGCGCGAGCGCGACCAGATGCTGGAGATCCTCGACTACCACCCCCATCTGATCCAGCGTTTTCTGCCGGATACCACGCTGCTCTACGCCAACCGCATGGTGGCGGAATTGTTCGGGGTGCCGGCGCCAGAGATGGATGGTCGGCGCTGGATCGAATGGCTGGCGCCGGAGCAGCGCGAGCAGCTCGAGGCCTTCCTGTGCCGTTTCAACCGCTCCGAGCCGGTGGGTACCTTGGAGCTGCCGGTTACCGCCGCCACCGGCGAGCAGCGCTGGGTGCAGTGGACCTGCCAGGCCTTCTTCGACGAGGATGGCCTGATCAGCCACTTCCAGGCCGTGGGCATCGACAACACCGAACGGGTCGCGGCCGAGCGGGCCCGCGCCCAGGCCGACCGCGACCGCCAGACCTTCCTCGCCGCGGTCAGCCACGACCTGCGCACGCCGCTCAACGCCATCTACGGCTTCACCGACCTGCTCCAGGCCACCGAGCTGACCGGGCAGCAGCGCGAGTACCTCGACCTGTGCCGCAGCGCCAGCGAGAAGCTGCTGGCGCTGATCGACACGCTGATGGATCTCTCGCGGATGGAGTCGGGGCGGTTGACCCTGCGCGACGAGCCCTTCGAGCTTGCCGAGGTGATCGAGCGGCAGGTGGCGGTCCTGCGCGCCGTCGCCGAGGAGGCCGGGCTGGCGCTTCGCGTCCGCGAGGCGCCGGGTACCCCGCAGTGGGTGCGCGGCGACGCCACCCGCTTCGGGCAGGTCGTGCACAACCTGGTCAGCAACGCCATCCAGTTCACCGAGCGCGGCGAGGTAGTGCTGGAGGTTGCACCGGAGGGGACCGGACGGCTCTACGTCGCCGTCCACGATACCGGCGTGGGCATCGCCCCCGGGGATCGCGAGCACATCTTCAAGGCGTTCGCCCAGGGCAACCCGTCCTTCCGGCGCCAGCCCGGCAACGGCCTGGGCCTGCGCATCTGCCACGAGCTGGTGCGACTGATGGACGGGCGCCTGGCGGTGGCCAGCGAGCCGGGGCAGGGGTCCACGTTCTCCTTCACGGCGCGGCTGCCCCGCGCGGAGCCACCCCGCGCCGAAGGCCCCGGCGCAGCGGTCTCCGGGCAGGCCGCCGGCCTGCGCGTGCTGGTCGCCGAGGACGACGCCACCAACGCCCTGCTCATCCAGGCGCAGCTGGAGCTGGCCGGCGTCCATCCGACGCTGGTGGAGGATGGCCGCCAGGCGGTGGCCGCCTGGCGGGAGCAGGACTGGGACCTGGTGCTCATGGACGTGCAGATGCCCGGGCTCAACGGGCCCGATGCGGTGCGGGCCATCCGCGCCCAGGAGGCCGAGCAAGCGTGTGCGCGCACCCCCATCGTCGCCCTGAGCGCCCACGCCGTGGACCAGGTCCGCGAGGAGTGTCTGGCCGCCGGCTGTGACGACTACCTGACCAAGCCGGTGGACCGGCAACGGCTGGCGGCCCTGCTGTCGGGGATCGCCGGCGACGGCTGACCCCGGCGCCGCGCGTTATCCTTGGCGGCAGGGGAGG
Organism: Halorhodospira halophila; assembly: GCF_016653405.1. Classification (NCBI taxonomy): domain Bacteria; kingdom Pseudomonadati; phylum Pseudomonadota; class Gammaproteobacteria; order Chromatiales; family Ectothiorhodospiraceae; genus Halorhodospira; species Halorhodospira halophila. The sequence continues at coordinate 85,132 of NZ_NHSN01000015.1, read as the reverse complement.
TGGCGCCGAGGAGCAGCCATGTACTACGAGACCTACCGCGAGCCCGACGGGCGCTGGGCCTTCGAGCTCTTCCACCAGGACGGCACCCGGATCGCCCACGGCAGCGGCTACGAGCAGCAGCGCCAGGCCGAGGCCCACGCCGAGGAGCTGATGCGCCGGACCTACCAGCAGCAGTCCATGGGGCTGCCCTGGTAGGTCACCGGGCGTGGCGGTCAGCCGCCGCTGATGGCCAGAAAACCGCCAATCACCAAGGGCAGGGTGGCCACGGCGGCGACGGTCTGCACGGTGAGGATCGAGGCCATCAGCGGGGCATCGCCACCGAGCTGGCGGGCGAGGATGTAGCACGACGCCGAGGCCGGTACCCCGGCGAAGAGCACGAGCACCGCCCCGGTGGTCGCGTCCAGGCCGGCGGCCAGGACTACGGCGCCGACGCCGGCAGGCAGGAGCAGGAGCTTGATGGCCGATGATGCGATCAGCAGCCGCGGATGGCGGCCGATCTGCCCCCAGTACAGCCCGGCGCCCACCGCCATCAGGCCCAGCGGCAGCGCGGCCTGGCCCAGCGCATCGAGGAAGGCGGCCAGCGGTGCCGGCAAGCCCACCGGCAGCAGGCTGAGTGCGACGCCGAGCAGACAGGCGAGCACCAGCGGGTTGCGCGCCAGGCTCGCCCAGAAGCCGGGTGCCTGACGTCCGGTGCGCCGGCCGTAGCGGATCAGGGCCGCCACCGCCAGCAGGTTCACCAGGGGGACGAGGACCGCCAGGCTGATCGCCGCCAGGGTCACCCCCTCGGTGCCGAACAGTGCCGCCGCCGTGGCCAGTCCCACGTAGGTGTTGGGCCGGAAGGTGCCCTGCAGCGCCGAGGTGAAGCCGGGGCCGTCCGGCTCCAGCAGCGGCCGGGCGAGGAGCAGCAGGGCGCCGGCGATCGCCACGCCGCCGGCGAGGATGGCCACTACGGGCAGCAGTGGCATCTCGCGCAGCGGTGCCTCGGCCAGCCGCACCACCAGCAGCGCCGGCAGGGCGAAGTAGTAGGTCAGCCGCTCCGCCCCGTCCCAGAACAGGGGCGGAACGACCTCCTGACGGCGCAGCACGTGGCCCAGGGCGATGAGTCCGAAGACCGCCGCCAGGGCGCTGGCCAGGGCGCCCGCCAAGCCGGCCTAGCCGCCCTGGCTCGGCACCAGCGGCTGCCGTGAGGCGAAGCGGTACTGCCAGGCCATCAGCACCGCGCCTACCGCGATCCCGGCCAGGTCGCTGTAGATCCCGCCGTAGATCATCGAGATGGCACCGGCGAGCAGCACGCCGCGCAGCAGCCACGAGACGTGGCCGAACAGCCAGCCCTGCACCGCGGCGGCCAGCAGGAAGATGCCCACCGAGGCGGTCACGCCCACCCGGGCGATCTCCGTCCAGGTCCCTTCACCGAGCATGGCCGGGCTGTAGAAGAACATGAACGGCACGATGAACGCCGCCAGCCCGATCTTGAACGCCGTCACCGAGGTGCGCAGCGGATCGGTGCCGGCAATGCCGGCGGCGGCATAGGCAGCCAGTGCCACCGGCGGGGTGATCGCCGAGATGACCGCGTAGTAGAAGACGAAGAAGTGGGCGATCAGCGGCTCCACGCCGAGCTGCTGCAGCCCGGGTGCCACCACCGAGGCGGCCACGGCGTAGGCGGCGGTCGTCGGCATGCCCATCCCCAGCATGATGGAGATGCACATGGCGAAGAACATCGCCAGCAGCATGGAGGCGTCCGCCACCCCCAGCAGCATGGACGAGAAGCGCGTACCCACGCCGGTGAGGCTGATCACGCCGACGATGATGCCGGCGCAGGCGCACACCGCCACCAGCGGGATGACCATGCGCCCGCCCATCTCCAGGGCGCGGAGGATGCGGCGGATGCCCATCGCCTCCGGGGTCAGCCAGCTGACCACCACCGCCGAGATCATCGCCACGGTGCCGGCCCGGATCACCGAGTAGCCCTGGAAGAGGGTAAAGATCAGCACCAGGATGGGGATGAACAGGTAGACCTGCCGCAGCATCCGCCCCAGTCCGGGCAGCTGCGCCCGCGGCAGCCCGCGCATGCCCATCTTGGCCGCCTCGTTGTCGACCATGAAGTAGACCGACAGGAAGTAGAGGGCGGCCGGCAGGATGGCGGCGGCGATGATCTCCACATAGGGGATGCCGGTGATCTCCGCCATGATGAAGGCGCCGGCGCCCATGATCGGCGGCACCAGCTGCCCGCCGGTGGAGGCGGTCGCCTCGATGGCGCCGGCGCTCTTGGCCGGGTAGCCGACCTTGCGCATCAGCGGGATGGTCAGGCTGCCGGTGGCCACCACGTTGCCGGCGGAGGTGCCGTTGATCATCCCCATCAGCCCGGAGGCGAAGATCGACACCTTGGCCGGGCCGCCGCGGGCCCAGCCGGCCACGGCGAAGGCGAAGTTGACGAAGTAATCGCCGACCCGGGAGACCTGCAGGAAGGCGGCGAAGGTGATGAACAGGATGATGTACGTCGAGGAGACCGCGGTGGTCGGGCCGAGGATCCCGCTGTCGGTGTAGAGGTAGGTGAAGAAGCGGGTGAAGGAGTAGCCGCGGTGCTCCAGGAAGCCGGGCAGCCACGGCCCGACGAAGGAGTAGACGAGGAAGATGGCGGTGATGATCACCAGCGCCAGGCCGGCGATGCGTCGGGTCAGCTCCAGGATCAGCAGCACGCCGGCGGCCGAGATCCACAGCTCCTGGGCCCCGGCAAAGGGGGTTCCGGCCGCTAGCTGCCAGCGGGTCAGCGCCAGGATGATGTAGGTACCGACCATCAGCGCGCCGAAGCCGAGGATCCAGTCCGGCCAGTGGACACGGTTGTCCGGACTGCGCAGGAACCAGCCGGCCAGGGTGGCGACGGCCACGCTGGCGAACAGGGTGTAGCCGAACTGCTGGGCGAGCCACGGCGGGAGCTGGGTGGAGGACATGCCATCCACCTGCAGCAGGTAGGCGATGTAGCCGAGTGCGCCCAGGGCCCATAGCATCAGGGCGGTACTGGCTAGCATCACCAGCCACTGGAGCATCCCGGTGGGCGCGGCCGGCGCGTCGCGGTCCAGGGTCCGCGCCGAGGTCAGCGCAAAGCCGATGAACAGGCCGCCGGCGATGTGCAGGATCCGGAAGGTCCAGGTCTCCAGCGGGATCACGTTCAGGGTGAAGATGTGGAATGCGGTATAGAGCGCGCACGCCCAGAAGAACAGCTGCTTCTGCCAGCCGGTGAGGGCGCGCTCGTTGCTGCCGAGGGGAATCTCCGTTTCGCCCTGGGTCTCGATCGTTGGCTCCGGATTCGTGGATCGATCGCTCATCGATGGGGATGCCTCGGCCTCGGTGATACCGGTGCGGGACCTGCTACCGGGCAGGCCCCCTGACACAGCCCGCCCCCGGTCGCACGGATGCGGCGCGGGGGCGGGGGATCAATGGGCTGTCCCGCTCGGGGTCAGCCGCGCAGGTCCTCGGGGATCTCGTAGCCGTTCTCCTCGAACCAGCGCACGGCGCCCGGGTGCCAGGGCATCCAGTCGTTGTACTGGTGGTTCTCCGGCAGGGTCTCGCGCGAGGCCCGGTGGATGTCCATCATCCGGTCGTGGTTCTCCATGACCGCCCGGGTGACCTCGTAGACCAGCGACTCGGGCATGTCCTGGTGGGTGATGGCGAAGTTCCAGATGGAGATCGCCGGGATGTCCGCGTCCAGGGAGCTGTAGAGGTCCGCCTCGATGTCCGCCGGGGAGAGCGCCGGGAATGCCTCGAGCAGCTGCTCCTGCTGCGCCTCGGTGACCGAGAAGATGTTGGCGTCGATCTCCGCCTCGAGCTGCGAGAAGGCCGAGATCGGGGTGCCGGCCGCGAAGGCGAAGGCGTCGATCAGGCCGTCCTGCAGCTGGCCGGCCAGATCCGAGGCGCCGCCGTTGCGGACGCGCACATCGATGCCGAGCTCATCGAAGAACTGCGGGAAGTACATATCCGCAGTGCCGCCGGAGGGGCCGACCCCGACACGCTTGCCCTCCAGATCCTCCATGGAGGTCAGCTCGTCGCCCTCGCGGGTGATGATGTGGAAGGTGGTCTGGTACATGGGGAAGACCGCGCGGATGTTGCGATGCTCCATGCCCGGAGCCAGCTCGCTCTCGCCGTCCCAGGCGGCGCGGGCCGGTCCCATGGTGACCAGGCCGAACTCGTGGTCGCCGGTCTCGACCAGGGTGGCGTTCTGCACCGGCCCGCCGGTGACCTCGCCGCCGGCGCGGATGTCGAGCATCCCGGCGACCATGTCGGCCCAGCCGCTGCCGTAGATGTAGTAGGTGCCGCCCTGGCTGGCGGTGCCCACGGTGAAGCTGCGGGGCCAGTCGTCGCGGTCGGCCAGTGCCGGTGCCGACAGGGCCAGCGCCGAGGTGGCGCAGATGGCGAGTTGCCAGGTTTTCATTCTCATTCTGTTTGCTCCTCCTCCAGAGCCCGGGGAAGCCCTTTGGCGGGCGTTTCGGTGGTTGGCATAACCCGCACCCGTGACCGGGGCGCAGTGCGCTTTATCGCAGGGGGCACCGCTATTGTCAATTCCCAATCCGCCGTGCGGCGACCGGCGCGCCCCCGGTGAGCGGGGTGGTCAGTGAGTGGCCGGCCGCTGTGGAGCCGCATCACGCTGGGGGCTGCGGTGTTTCTCCGCAGGGTTTTCCACAGGTTTTGTGAACAAGCCCATCCCGGTCTATCTTCCCGGGGAGGACCGGCAACCAGAACCAGAAAGGAGGAGACCGGTATGGCCGACGATGATCAGAACCGCAAGGAGCAGCATGTCGAGGACATGAAGGCGCGCCTGTCCGAGTGGCAGGAGCAGATCGACCGCGTCCGTGCCCAGGCCGAGGAGGCCGGTGAGGAGATGCGCGAGCGCTATCAGGAGCAGCTCCAGGAGCTGGAGGAGAAGTACGAGGAGGGCAAGCAGCGGCTGCGCGAGATGCAGGACGCCAGCGAAGAGGCCTTCCGTGACATGCGCGAGGGCTCGGAGAGCGCGTGGGAGGCGATGACGCGGGCCTTCCGCGATGCGCTGAACCGTTTCCGCTCCTGATGACCCTGCCCGGGCGGGCCCGGTGGCCCGCCCGCACTGCTCCCGCTCACCCCCGCCCCCCAGGTAAACTGGCGCCATGCCAGACTCCGACATCACCGACGCCATCGCCACGGCCTACCGCCGCGTCCGGGACGAGATGCCCGGCTTCCGCGAGCGGGCCGCGCAGAAACGCATGATCTGGGAGGTGGCCAAGGCCCTCGCAGGGGAGCAGGACCACCGCCTGCTTGCCATCGAGGCGCCCACCGGCACCGGCAAGAGCCTCAGCTACCTGCTCGGCGGGGTCCCGGCGGCGCGCAGCCGCGGGCTGCCGCTGGTCATCGCCACGGCCACCGTGGGGCTGCAGGAGCAGATCCTGCACCAGGATCTGCCCAAGCTGGCCCGCTACGCCGGCATCGAGGTGGATGCCACGGTGGCCAAGGGGCGTGGTCGTTACCTGTGCCCGCGCAACCTGGATGAGCTGGTCGGGCAGTCGGCCAGTGCCGAGGCCGGGGCGCAGCAGGCGTTGGCCGCCGACATCCTGGGCAGCGCCCGCTGGCCGCGCCCGCCTCAGCCGGGCGAGCCCGAGCAGCTGGAGTCCATGGCCGAGGCCCTAACCGAGGGGCGCTGGGGCGGTGACCTGGACGAGTGGGCCGACGGCGTGGCCGACGACCTGCGCCCGATGGTCACCTCCACCAGTCACTCCTGCTCCGGACGGCGGTGTGCCCACTTTGAGGGATGTCCCGTCTACGCCGCCCGCGACCGGGTGTCCCGCGCCGAGGTGGTGATCACCAATCACGACCTGCTGCTCGCCGACCTGCAGCTCGGCGAGGAGGAGGGCGGGGTCCTGCTGCCAGCGCCCGAGCAGGCGCTTTACGTCATCGACGAGGGCCACCACCTGGCCGCCAAGGCGGTGCAGCGCTTCGCTGCCAGTGCCCGCGTCCAGGCGGCGCGGACGTGGCTGGAGGAGGGCGAAGGCGTTGCTACGGACACCGCGGCGGTGCTGCCGGACGATGCGGTCGGCGAGCCGCCGGACGCCGAGGCGCAACGGCTGCAGGAGCGTCTGGGCGAGGTAGCCACCGCGCTGCAGGAGGCGGATACCTTCCTGCAGCACAACTACCGGGCCGATGCCGAGGGTGAGCGCTGGCGTTTCCGCGCCGGTCATGCCCCCGAGCCGGTGCGTGAGCTGGCCGGGCGCGTGGCCGGCCCGGCGCGGGGGCTGCACGACGCCCTGCAGGGGTTCTCGGACCGGGTTTACGCCGCCCTGGAGGCGCAGCGGGGCGACACCCAGGAGCTGGAGCGCCAGCTGCCGCGGCTTGGCTTCCTGCGTGAGCGGGCGGCGAACCTGGCCACCACCTGGGAGCTCCTCGCCGAGCAGGACAATGCCGGAACGCCGCCGGTGGCCCGCTGGGTGGAACGCCAGGCGGAGTCCGACGGTGCCGTGGATCATCGGGTCTCGGTCTCGCCGGTCTCGGTGGCCGGCGAGCTCGCCCGGCGCCTGTGGGACCGGTGCGCCGGTGCGGTGATCACCAGCGCCACGCTGACTGCCCTGGGGCGCTTCGATCATCTGCGCAGTGACCTGGGCCTGCCCGACGGGGAGGCCATCCGCCAGGGCTGCCTGCCGTCGCCCTTCGACTACAGCCGATCCCTGCTGCACGTGCCGGCGCTGCGCAACGATCCGCGCGACGCCGAGGCGCACCTGGCCGAGGTCTGCCAGTGGCTGCCCGAGCTCCTCGACCCCTACGAGGCGGCGCTGGTGCTGTTCACCAGCCGTCAGCGCATGGAGCGGGTGGCCCAGGCGCTGCCCGAGGGCCTGCGGGAGCGGCTGCAGTGCCAGGGTGAGCGCTCCCGCGAGGCGATGCTCCAGCGCCACCGCGAGGCCGTGGATGCCGGGCAGGGCAGTATCCTCTTCGGACTGGCGGGTATGGCCGAGGGGGTGGATCTGCCCGGGCGCTACTGCGATCACGTGGTCATCGAGCGCATCCCCTTCGGGGTGCCCACCGAACCGGTGACCGCCACCCTCAGCGAGTGGCTGGAGGATCAGCAGCACTCCTCGTTCCATACCCTGAGCCTGCCGCGGGCATCGCTGCGCCTGACCCAGGCCTGCGGACGGCTGGTCCGCTCCGAGGATGACCGCGGGCGGATCACCATCCTCGACCGGCGGGTGGTGACCCAGCGCTACGGCCGCCAACTCCTCGACGCCCTGCCGCCGTTCCGGCGCCGTCTCGACTAAGGCAGGCATCCCGCAACGAAAAAGGCCGCCGATCCGGTGGATCGGCGGCCCGTTGCCGCGGGGATGGTGGAACGATCCCCTTGGGGTTACTGCTTCTCGATGACCGTGGTCAGCTCCACGCCCAGGGCCACCGGCAGCAGGAAGTAGACGAACACCGTGGTCAGCACGATGGTGACCAGGTTCAGCAGCAGCCCGGCGCGCGCCATGTCCGGCACGGTCAGGGCCCGGCTGCCGAAGACGACGGCGTTCGGCGGCGTGGCCACCGGCAGCATGAAGGCGCAGGAGGCAGCGACGGCCACGGCGGCCATCAGCACCAGCGGGTTGAAGTTGGTGGCCACGGCCAGCGCGCCCATCAGCGGGATGAACACCGTCGCCGTGGCGGTGTTGGAGGTCACCTCGGTGAGGAAGACCACCAGGGCCACGCAGGCAGCGATGATCAGGAAGATGGAGACGCCGTCGAGCACCTGCAGGGCCTCGGCCAGGCTCTCGGACAGGCCGCTGGCGCCAAAGCCCGCCGCCAGGGCGAAGCCGCCGCCGAAGAGCAGGACGATGTCCCAGGGGATCTTCACGGCGGTGTCCCAGTCGAGCAGCCGCTGCCCCTTTTCCTTGCCCGAGGGCAGCAGGAACAGCGCCAGGGCACCGGCCATGGCGATGCTGGCGTCGCCGAACTCATCGAGCACGCCCTCGGGCAGGAAACCGCGCAGGACCCAGGCCAGGGCCACCAGCACGAAGACGCTCAGCACGCGGCGCTCGGCGGGGTCCATGCGGCCGATCTCGGCCAGCTCCTGGCGGATGGTCTCGCGGCCACTGACCAGATGCCCGATGCCGCGGCAGTGGCGGCTGAAAGCCAGATAGACCCAGGCGATGCCGAGAAAGAGCAGGGACAAGGGCAGGCCGAAGGCCATCCAGCTGGCGAAGGTGATCTCGATGTCGTAGAGCTCCTGGGCCTGACCGGCGAGCACCGCGTTCGGTGGCGTGCCGATCAGCGTGGCGATGCCGCCGATTGACGCGGCGTAGGCGACACCGAGCATGAGCACCACGCCAAAGCCGCGGGGCAGCTCCTGTCCGTTCTGCTCGGCTTCCTCCTGGCTCTGCTTGAGCACCGCCAGGGCGATGGGCAGCATCATCATCGCCGTGGCCGTGTTGCTGATCCACATGGACAGCCCGGCGGTGGCCAGCATGAAGCCGAGGATGATGCGCCGGGGCGAGGGACCGACGAGGTTGATGGTGTGCAGGGCGATGCGCCGATGGAGGTTCCAGCGCTGCATGGTCACGGCGATGAAGAAACCACCCAGGAACAGGTAGATCAGGTGGTTGCCGTAGGCCTCGGTGACATCGCCGACCTCCATGACCCCGAGCAGCGGGAAGGCGACGATGGGGACCAGCGCCGTGGCGGCAAGGGGCAGCGCCTCACTGATCCACCAGATGGCCATCAGGATGGCGACCAGGGCGACGTTCCACTCGGCCTGGGTCAATTCGCCGGGCGGGCCGACCAGCAAGCCGGCCAGGGCCACCAATGGCCCCAGGAACAGTCCAATGCGCTGCCGATAAGACTCCATGGATACCTCCATCAGCGTTCGAAGAGCGCATAAGGTGGACCACAAGCCCCCTCCCCCTCAATAGGTCAATAAAAACGGGGTCCGAGCATTGACCCGAACCCCGGCTCGGGTTTACGGCCGCCGCTCGGAAGGGCCTGCCGCTCGCCGTCAGGCCTCGGCGTCGTCGAGCCGTGCGCCGACCGGGGCGTCCACCGGGCGGACGATGGCCCGCGTGCCTTCCAGCCGGACGATGCGCACGGCACTGCCCGGGGCGATCTCGGGGTCGTCGGCGGGGTCGGGGATGGCCATCAGGTGGTCGCCGAAGGCGCGCACGCGCAGGTGGCCGCGCAGGTCGTAGTAGGCCTCGAAGGCGGTGCGGCGCAGGGCACTGTCATCCGCTGAGGGCGGGCCGCCGCCGCGGCCCATGCGCCGGAAGACCCAGACCATGAACGGCAGCGAGGCCAGCCCGGCGAGGATGGCCACGGCGATCTGCGCGACCAGCGGCGCGCCGAGCAGGGCCATGGCCATGCCGGCGAAGGCCATTACCGCCAGGGCCAGCAGCACCCCGGCGCCACCGCCGGCGAGCAGGATCTCGACGCCGAGCAGCACCACCGCCAGGGTGAGCCATACCGTCCACACCGATTGCGGGTCGTTCATCGGGTCCATGGGGCCTCCGCGCAGGGTCCGGATCCCCAAGGTAGCGAGCCGGGCGGCGGGAGGCCAGCCCCGCCGCCATCAGCGCTGGTAGGCCAGCTCCAGGGTCTCGCCCTGGTGCAGGTCGTGGACCTCGTTGCGGTAGCCGATGCGCACCGGCGGCCACGGCCCCTCCTCCAGGCGCAGGGTGAGCCGGGTGTGATTGACCACCAGGTGGATCCAGTGGCCGCGATAATGGATCTTGTGCTCCACCTCGTGGAGCCCATCGGGCAGCATGGGATCGAGCCACAGGATGCCGTCCCGCGGTTCCATGCCGGTGTAGCCGCGCAGCGCCAGGTCCACGGTGCCGGCCATGGCCCCGAGGTGGATGCCCTCCTTGGTGGTGCCGCCCTGGATGTCGCCCAGGTCGCTGATCAGCGCGTTGCCGAACAGATCCCAGGAGCGCTGCCGGTCGGAGCGCGCCAGCACCCACGAGTGGACGATGTTGCTCAGCGTCGAGCCGTGGGAGGTGCGCGCCTCGTAGTAGGCGATGTTGCGCGGGATGGCCTCGGCGTCGAGCTCGTAGCCCATGTCGGCGAACAGGGTTTCGATCTGCTGCCGGGAGAACAGGTAGAAGAGCATCAGCAGGTCGGCCTGCTTGCTCGCCTGGTAGCGGTTGACGTCATCGCCCTCGGCCTCAAGGATCCGGTCGAGCCGCTGGATGTTGCCGTAATGCTCGCGGTAGCCGGCCCAGTCCAGTTCCTCGAGCTGGTCGTAGCCCTCGAACTGGCTGATGATGCCGTCGCCGTGGAAGGGGATGAACATCCGCTGGCTGATCTCCTGCCAGCGGGTGAGTTCCGCCTCGTCGATCGCCAGCCGGTCGAGGAGCTCGCTGCGTGGCGTCGGGCCGATGACCTCCAGGGCCTGGCGGGCGATGCGCAGGCACCAGGCGGCCATGACATTGGTGTAGGCGTTGTTGGCCAGCCCGATCTCGTCGCTGCCCGGATAGCGCGTGTGGAACTCATCGGGGCCGACGATGCCGCGGATCTCGTAGCGCTGGCGCTGCGGGTTGTAGGTGGCCAGGCTGGCCCAGAACTGGGCGATGCTCAGGATCATCTCGGCGCCGGCGAAGGCCATGAAGTCGGTGTCGCCGGAGACCTCATAGTAGCGCCAGATGTTGTGGGCGATGGCGGCGTTGACGTGGCGCTGGCGGTGGGTGTTGTCCGGCAGCCAGCGCCCCGAGGCCGGGTTGAGGTGCAGGGTCTGCGTCTCCTCGCGGCCGCTGCTGCCGCTCTGCCACGGGTACATGGCCCCACGCAGCCCCTCGGCGGCAGCCGCCCGGCGCGCCTCGGGCAGGCGGCGGTAGCGGTACATCAGCAGGGCGCGGCTGATCTCCGGGCTGTGCAGATTGAGCAGCGGCAGGATGAACAGCTCGTCCCAGAAGATGTGCCCGCGGTAGGCCTCGCCGTGCAGGCCGCGCGCCGGAACGCCCACGTCCAGATCGGTGGTGTGCAGCGAGGTGGTCTGCAGCAGATGGAAGATGTGCAGGCGCAGGACCGTCTGCTCCTCGGCCTCGCCGTTGTTGTCGGTATGCAGCGTCACGTCCCAGCCGCGCCAGTAGCGTTCCCACGCCTTGGCGTGGGTGCGCAGCAGCTCGTCGAAGGCCGGGGCGCGCTCCACCGCGGAAGCCGCATCGATGCCCGGCTCGCAGATGGCCCGGTCCCGGCCGCTGTAGAAGGCGGCGACCTTCTCGACGCGGATCGGCTGCCCCGGCTCGGCCTGCAGGGTCAGGTCGTCACCGATGTAGTCGTCGGTCTCCAGCCGCTCGCGGTGCTCCGGCCCGCGGCCGTCGGCCTGCCAGGCCCGGGTGCGCACTGCGTGGGCCAGGTCGATGCGCGACTGATTGGTCATGCTGCGCAGCATGACCGCCTCGTCGCTGCAGCGTTCGGTGGCGAGGACATCCAGGTGGCGGGTCTCCAGGGCCCGGTAACGGGCCACGCCGAGGTTCTCGACGCCGCCGTCGATCCCTGAGCGGATGTGCAGCGCGCCGGTCCAGTTCACCGGTTCCAGCTCCCAGTGCAGCGCGGCCAGGTGGCTGTCGCCCATATGCACCAGCCGCCGGCTGGTCAGCCGCGTCTCGCGCCCGTGCGGGTCGCGAAAGTGCAGGTGCCAGGTCAGCACCCCGTGGCGCATGTCCAGGGTCTGCCGGTGGTCCAGCCACTCCACGCCGTCGAAGTCGAACCAGTCGCCCTCGGCCGGGCGGAAGTTCAGGCAGAGCCAGTTGGGCAGATTGACCAGGTCCTCGTTCTCCACCTCGCGGCCGGAGACCAGACTGGTGCGACGGTTGTAGCCGCCGGCCATGTAGGTGCCGGGGTAGTGGATGTCGCCGGCGGCGGCCCCCTCGAAGGCGCCGCGGGTCGCGAAACGGCCATTGCCCAGCACGCAGATCGCCTCGCGGTGCTGCTGCTCCTCGGGCAGCCAGCCCTGGTAGGTCAGTTGCCAGCCTTCGGTCTCCGGTAGCGTCATCGCTGAAGCCCCTTCACAGCATCTGCTCGAAGAATTGGCGGACGGCGGCCACGTCGGCCAGCCGGTAGTCGGCGGCGGTGGCGCGGTCGGGCTCGCCGACGAAGATGCCCACGCCGCGGCCCTCCAGGGCCCGGAAGGCGTGCTCATCGGTCCAGTCGTCGCCGATGTAGATGGGCAGGGTGTCGCCGTTGTTCAGCGACAGCGCCTCAAGCAGCCAGAGCACCGCGCGGCCCTTGTCCCAGGCGACGTCCGGCTGCAGCTCGAAGACGCACTTGCCCGGCCCGCAGCGCAGCTGCGGGTGGCGCTCAAGCACCCCGTCCACGGCGGCCCGGACGCGCTCGACCTGATCCTCCGGCGTATTCCGGTAGTGCACGGCGAGGGCGAAGCGCTTGCGCTCGAGCAGGGTGCCCTCGACCGCCGCGAGGGCGTCGTCGAGTTCCTCGGCCGCCGCGGCCAGGGCGTCCAGGCCGGCCTCGGCCTCTTCGTTGCAGCGGTGTACGCCGCCGGGGCCGACGATCTCGAAGCCGTGGCTGCCCGCGTAATAGACCGACTCCAGACCGACGAACGCCTGCAGCGCCTGCAGGTCGCGGCCGCTGACCAGGGCCACGGTGTGGCGGGCGGCCAGCTGCTCCAGCGCCGCGTGCATGGCCGGATCCAGCCGCGCCTCGGCCGGGTCGTCGACGATCGGCGTCAGGGTGCCGTCGTAGTCGAGGAACAGCGGCGTGCTCCGCCCCTCCATGCGCGTGCGCAGTTCATCGAGCACCGCCGGTTCGAACAGCTCCGGGGGGGATTGCATCGCTTGCGCCTCCTGTGGCTCAGCTCAGTTCGGTCAGCGCCGCCACGGCGACGTCGGCGCCGTGGGCACGCAGGACATCGTGATTGTCGTGGCGGGCCACGCCCACCACCAGGGCGAAGGGCCCGGCGGCGCCGGCCTGGACGCCGGAGATGGCGTCTTCGAAGACTACGCTCTGTCCCGGGGCCACCCCCAGCCGCTCGGCGGCGACCAGGAAGATGTCGGCATCCGGCTTGCCACGCAGGCCCAGCTCGCGGGCGGTCTCGCCGTCCACCCGGGCGTCGAACAGGGTCTCGATTCCGGCGGCCTGGATCATCCGACGGCAGTTGCGGCTCGAGGAGACGATGGCCGTGCGCACCCCGGCGGCCCGCCACTGCCGGACCCGCTCCAGCCAGTCCGGGAAGACCTCCACGCCGTCGCGCTCGATGACCGCCTGGATCAGTGCGTCCTTGCGGCGGCCCAGGCCGTGGATGGTGTCGTGTTCCGGTGGGTCGTCCTCTTCGCCCTCGGGCAGGTCGATGCCGCGCGCGGCCAGGAAACGGCGCACGCCCTCCTGGCGCGGCAGGCCGTCGACGTGCTCCCAGTACTCGGTCTCTGCGTCGAAGGGGGCGAAGGGGGTGCCGGTTCGCTCGGCATGCGCCTGCAGGAAGGCGTCGAACATCTCCTTCCACGCCCGGGCGTGCACCGTGGCGGTACGGGTGACCACGCCGTCCATGTCGAAGATGGCGGCCTGGTAATCGGCGATGTCAACGGCTGACGGATCCATTAGGTTCACTTTGGCGCACCTCCTTCGGGTTGTGCAAGGCCTTATGCGTGACCCCGTCGTCATCCCCGTCCGGTGCCGCGAACCGTGGACCGGAAGCCTAGGAGGGCGGGTCGGGCGGGGTGAGCTGTTCCAGCGGCGCCGGTCGCGCCAGCAGGTAGCCCTGGCCCTGGAGGCAGCCGGCCTCCAGCAGGGCGTCGCGCTGGGCCACGGTCTCGATGCCCTCGGCGATGACCTCCAGCTCCAGGCTGTGGCCGAGGGCGAGGATGGCCCGGGTGATCGTCGCCCCGCGGGAGGGCTGATCGACGTTGTCGACAAAGGAGCGGTCGATCTTCAGCCGGTCCACGGGTAGATCCTTGAGGTAACTGAGCGCCGAGTAGCCGGTGCCGAAATCGTCCACGGCCACGCGAACGCCGTGGCGGCGCAGTTCGTCGAGGCGGGCGATGACCCGCGTGTCGGTGTTCACCAGCAGGCTCTCGGTGATCTCCAGCTCCAGGCGGTCGGGCGGCAGCCCGGTCTCGTCCAGGGTGCTCAGCACGCGGCCGACGAAACCGGGATCGGCGAGCTCGGGGGCGGTGATGTTGACCGCCAGGCGCCCCCAGTCCCGCCCGTTGCGGAGCAGGGCCTGGTACTGCCGGCAGGCACGGCGCAGAACCCAGGCGCCGAGCTGGCCCATCAGACCGGCGTGCTCGGCCACCGGGATAAATCGCGCCGGCGAGATCGGACCGCGTTCCGGGTGCGGCCACCGCAACAGCGCCTCGAGCCCGATCCATTGCCCGCTGGCCAGGTCCGCCTGGGGCTGGAAGTGCAGGTCCAGGGCGTCGCTGGCCAGGGCCTGGCGCAGTTCGGCGCCGAGCTCGATGCGCTCGCGGGCGCGCTCGGTCAGCTCCTCGCTGAAGAAGCGGTAGCCCACGCCCTCGCTCTTGGCCTCGTACATGGCGGCGTCGGCCTGCTCGAGCAGTACGCTGGCGCCCTGGGCCTGGTCCGGGAAGGTGCTCAGGCCGACGCGCAGGGTGATGGGGATCTGGTGGCCCTCGATCTCCAGCGGTGCCTCGGCGGCGGCGATCAGCCGCTCGGCGGTGCCGGCGGCATCGTCGGTGCTGACCAGCTGGGGCAGCAGCACGCCGAACTCGTCGCCGCTGAGCCGTGCCACCGTGGCCGAGTCGCCCACGGCGGCGTCGAGCCGCTCGCCAATGATCCGCAGGGTGCGGTCGCCGATGGCGTGGCCGAGGCTGTCGTTGACGGCGCGGAAATCACTCAGATCGACGATCAGCACCGCCACCGTGCTGTCGCCGCCGCGCCGGCGCTGGCGCTGGTGCTGGCGCAGGGCCTGCTCCAGGCGGTCCTGGAAGAGCAGGCGGTTGGGCAGCTCGGTGAGCGGATCCAGATGCATGACCCGCTCGAGCTGGCTCTGGTACTCCTTGATCCGCGAGATGTCCGAGAACACCCCGATGTAGTGGGTGGGGTGGCCGGACTCGTCGCGCAGCTCGCGGATGGTGGCCAGCTCGGCGAAGGTGGTGCCGTCGTTGCGGCGGTTCCAGATCTCTCCGGTCCAGTAGCCGTGGCTGCGGATTGCCTCCCACATGGCCTCGTAGAAGGCCTGGCTGTGGAAGCCGGAGGCGAGGAAGCGGGGGTTGCGGCCGAGGGCCTGGTCCTCCTCGTAGCCGGTGATGCGGGTGAAGGCCCGGTTGACGGCGACGATGGTGGCCTCGGCGTCGGTGATGATCACCCCCTCGCGGGCCTCCTCGAAGACGATGGCCGCCTGGCGCAGCTCGCGCTCGACGCGCTTACGCTCGGTCACGTCGTGGAGGTTGAGGACGAAGGCCGGATCGCCCTCCCAGCGCATGGTCCGCGCCCGCATCTCGACGATCCGGCTGCCGCCTTCGCCGGTCCGCAGTTCGATCTCCTGGGGCGCCCCGGTCGCCACCGGGAAGCCGAAGACCTGGCCGATCAGCTCGGCGGGCGGGTGGCCGGTGAGGGTGCCGGCGGTGGCGTTGGCGTAGACGATCCGCCCGTGGTCATCCACCACCAGGATGCCCTCGGCGGTGTTGCTCAGGACCCGGTCGAGCTGGTGCTCGCGCTCGCGAGCGCGGGACTCGGCGACGCTCAGCCGGTGCTCGCGCCGGCGCTGCTCGGTGATGTCCTCGAGGATGTGCACCGACTGTCTGTAGCGGCCTTCGGCGTCGGTGACGGCGAACGAGCGCGAAATGAGGATCTCGCCGGTGGGCAGGGCCAGCTCCTCGGTGATCTCGCCGCTGCCCCGGCGTTCGCCGCAGCGGCCCTGCTCCATGGCGGCGCGGCAGCTGGGCAAGGGGCCGTCCCGGCGGGGGAAGACCTCCCAGTAGGGGCGCAGCCGGAACTCCTCCGGGGCCAGCCCGGCCCGCTCGGCGTAGGCCCGGTTGGCGGCGAGGATGCGGTAGTGCTCGTCGTGGATGAACACCGGCTCGGAGAGGGCGTCCAGGGCGCGCAGCCAGTCGCACGCCTCCGCCCCCTGGGCGGCGATGGTCACCGGGGTTGCCAGGACGGCACTGCGTTGATGCTGGGGGTCGCGACCGCTCGGCAAGGGCGGTTCCTCGCTGGTGCCAGTGCCGGGCCAGGAACCCGGCGATCCGTGATGTTGATACGCTATCACATCGACGAAACAGGGGAATGCCCGGGTGCGGCAATCCGATCACTGCGGTTGTCTTGACACGGTCTCCGGGGCGGGGCGCTGCCGCGTGCCACCGCCGCAGCGGAATATGCATAGGCCGAAGCGTCCTTTCACGGCGCTGTTGCGCGCGGCGTAGCCTCTCGACTCAGACGGCCCCGGATCCGGCGGGGCCGGTACCTATCGAGACGGGAGGCAACCATGTCGTCATCCATCACCCTGACCGCGCGGGGCAGTGCGGCCCCGATCGCCGGCTGGGCCAGCCTCGGCCTGCTTGCCGTCGGGGCGCTCTACCTTGGGGCATTCATCAGCCCCACGCAGGCCGCGCTGCTCATCGTCGGCGGTGCGCTGGGCGTGGTGCTCTACCACGCCGCCTTCGGGTTCACCGCCGCCTGGCGGGTGTTCATCAACGAGCGCCGCGGTCGCGGGCTGCGGGCGCAGATGATCATGCTGGCGGTGGCGGTCCTGCTCTTTTTCCCGCTGCTCGATGCCGGGTCGGCGTTCGGCAACGAGCTCAGCGGCTACGTCTTCCCGGTGGGCGTGGCCGTCGTGGTGGGGTCGTTCCTCTTCGGCCTCGGCATGCAGATCGGCGGCGGTTGCGCCTCGGGGACGCTGTTCACCGTCGGCGGTGGCAATGCCCGGATGGTCATCACGCTGCTCGGGTTCATCCTGGGCTCGGTGATCGCCACCCATCACGTGGACTGGTGGTGGGATCTGCCGGCCTTCGAGGCGGTCTCGGTGGTCGAGGGGCTGGGCGTGACCGGCGGCCTGGCCCTGAGCCTGGCGCTGTTCGCCACCATCTACGCCGGCACCGTGTACTTCGAACGCCGCCGCCACGGCGCGCTGGAACAGCCGGCGGCCGCTGGGCGCGCCGGCTGGCAACGGTTCCTGCGTGGCCCCTGGCCGCTGATCTGGGGGGCGGTGGCGCTGGCCGTGCTCAACGCGCTGACGCTGATCCTCTCCGGGCGGCCCTGGGGGATCACCGCCGCCTTCGCCCTTTGGGGTGCCAAGGGCTTCGAGGCGGTGGGCATCGAGGTGGCGCAGTGGGGCTACTGGCAGCTGCCGGGCAACGCCCGGGCGCTGGAGGCCAGCGTGCTGGCTGACGCCACCTCGGTGGTGAACTTCGGCATCATCCTCGGCGCGCTGCTCGCCGCGGTGCTCGCCGGGCGGCTGGCGCCGAGCCTGCGTATCCCGCCGCGGGCCCTGGCGGCATCGATCATCGGCGGGTTGCTGCTCGGCTACGGCGCGCGGCTGGCCTTCGGCTGCAACATCGGCGCCTATTTCGGCGGTATCGCCTCGGGCAGCCTGCACGGCTGGGTGTGGCTGATCTTCGCCTTCCTCGGCAACGTGGTCGGGGTGCGCCTGCGGCCCTGGTTCTTCGGCGAGGAGTCGCGGCAGCCGCGCCAGCCCGCCTCCTGCTGAGCGGAGTCCGCGGGGTGTACGCTGGGAAGGGGCCGGCCCGGTGCCGACGCGGGGCCGGCCCGCGATCATCAGGCGCCACGAGGGACGGCCATGAAGCTCAGGCAACTGCAGTTCATCCACGAGGTGGTCCACCGCAACCTGAACATCTCGGCGGCGGCGGACGCCCTGTACACGTCGCAGTCCGGGGTGAGCAAGCAGATCCAGGCCCTCGAGGATGAGCTCGGCGTCCAGATCTTCGTGCGCAGCGGCAAGAGCCTCTCCCACCTGACGCCGGCCGGCGAGCGCATCATCGAGGCCACCGCCCGGCTGCTCGAGGAAGCCCGCAACATCCGCGCCATCGCCGCCGACTACGCCGGCCAGGAGCGCGGCCAGCTGACCATCGCCACCACCCAGACCCAGGCCAAGTACGCCCTGCCGCGGGTCATCCAGCGCTTCCGTGCCCGCTATCCCAATGTCAGCCTGCACATGCACCAGGGCACGCCCATGCAGATCGCCGAGCTCGCCGCCCGGGGCGAGGCGGATTTCGCCATCGCCACCGAGGCCATGGAGCACTTCGAGGATCTGGTCATGATGCCCTGCTACCGCTGGAACCGGAGCGTGGTGGTCCCCGCCGACCACCCGCTGGCCGAGGCGGAGCCGCTGACCCTGGAGGCTCTGGCGGCCCACCCGCTGGTCACCTACGTCTTCGGTTTCACCGGGCGCTCGCAGCTCGATGAGGCCTTTCAGGGCGCCGGGCTGGCGCCGGAGGTGGCCTTCACCGCCACCGACGCCGAGGTGATCAAGACCTACGTGCAGCTGGGGGTCGGGGTGGGGATCATCGCCAGCATGGCCTTCGACCCCGATGCCGACGAGGGGCTGGTGGCCCGCGACGCCAGCCACCTCTTCGCCCCGAGCACCACGAGCATCGGCTTCCGCCGCGGCAGCCACCTGCGCGGCTTCATGTACGCCTTCATCCACCTCTTCGCGCCGCACCTGACCGAAGAGGTGGTCGAGCAGGCGATCCGGGCGCGCACGCCGGAGGCCCGCCGGGCGCTGCTCGAGGCGCTGGATCCCGCGCTGGACGCGGGTTCTCCCTGAAGTCGGCTCAGGCCTCGTCGGCGAACCCCGCGCCGACCGTCCGGATCAGCCGCTCGAGATCCTGGATCCGGAACGGCTTGACCAGGTACTCGCTGAAGCCCAGCTCCGCGGCGCGCTCACGCTGGGCGGGCAGGGCGTCGGCGCTGACCGCGACCACCGGCACCGCCGGAGCGATCCCCTGCCCGCGCAGTGACTCCATGACCTGGAAGCCGTCCATGTCCGGCAGGTGCAGGTCGAGCAGGATCAGATCGAAGGCCTGCTCCGCCGCGATGCCCAGCGCCGAGGCGCCGTCCTCCGCCTCGGTGAGTTCGGCGTCGCTGCGGTTGTCGATCAGACCGCGCACGAGCAGGCGATTGAGGAACTGGTCCTCCACGTAGAGGATGCGCACCGGTCGGATAGGGGGATGGTCCGCCATGGGCGACTCCGCCGCACGGGACGGCCTGGCGGCCCCTTCGGTCGGCGGGTCCGCCGCGGGCAGGCGCAGCTGAAAGCGGCTGCCCCGCTCGGGGCTGGAGTCCAGCAGCGCAAGGGTCCCCGCCATGAATGTCGCCAGTCGCTGGGCGATCAGCAGGCCGATGCCCGTCCCCTCGATGGTACCGCGGTCCTGGTCCAGCCGGTCGAAGGGCAGGAAGAGCCGTTCGCGCTTCTCCGGCGGGATGCCGATGCCGCTGTCGCTGACCACCACGGAGACCGCGTCGCCGTCCGCCTCCGGGCGGGCATCGAGGTGCACGGTGCCGCCGGGGCGGTTGTACTTGATGCCGTTGGTGAGCAGATTGAGCAGGATCTGCTTCAGTCGCATGGGATCGGCCTGCACCCAGAGATCGTCCGGGACCTCGACGGTCAGGGCGATCCGGTGCTCGCTGGCGTCCCCGCTGCACACCGCCAGGCAGTCCTCCGCCACGCTACACAGCTGCACGGCGGTGGGCGCGACGTGCATCTCCCCGGCCTCGATCCGCGCCAGATCCAGGACATCGTTGATCAGATCCCGCAGGTACCAGCCCGCCCTGAGGATGTCGCCGTAGTAGCGCTGCCGCGACTCGGCGGAGGGCTCCGAGTGCTCGGCGAGCAGCTGCGTGAAGCCGACGATGGCGTTGAGCGGCGTGCGCAGCTCGTGGCTCATCGAGGAGAGGAACTCCGTCTTCGCCTGGCTGGCCTGCTCGGCCTCCGTCTTGGCGGCGAGGAGTTCCGACTGGTAGGCCTCCTGACGGGTGACGTCGCCCTGGATGCCGATGAAGTGGGTCACCGTCCCGGCGGCGTTGCGGACCGGGTCGATACGCAGGTAATTGCGGAACGGGGAGCCGTCCTTGCGGTAGTTGGTCAGGACTACGCTTACCGGCTCCTGGCGGGAGAGGGCCGCGCGCAGGGTGTCCACGTCCGCGGGGTCCGTGTCCGGCCCCTGCAGGAAGCGGCAGTTGTGGCCGATGGCCTCTTCCGGCTCGTAGCCGGTGAGGGTCTTGAACGATCGGTTGCAGTAGGTCACCGGCAGCCCGGGGACCTGGGCATCGGCGACGACCACGCCCTCGGAAGTCGCATCGAGGGCCTGGGCCTGGAGGCGGACCTGGGTCTCGGCGCGCACGACGCTGGTGTAGTTGACCAGCAGCAGGATGCAGCCCTGCAGCCGGCTGGCGCGGCTCCAGTAGGGCAGCAGCCGCAGCAGGTGGTGCTCCCCCTGGCAATCCAGCCACTCCTCCAGCGTGTCGCCCTCGCGCAGGACGCGCTGGACGCGGTCGCCCCAGTCGTAGAGCCCGAGCTGCCCGGAGAGGATGCTCACCGGCTGCTCCAGCCAGTCCTCCTGCAGCTCCAGCAGGGACTGCGCCGCGGCGTTGAAGCGCTTGATCCGTGCGTGGGCGTCGAAGACCACCAGCCCCTCGCTGAGGCTGTCCATCACCGAGGCGAGGTCGTCGTACGCCTCGCTGAGTTCCTCGCTGCGCCGGTTCAGCTCCTCGTTGACGGTGGTCAGCTCTTCGTTGGTGGACTGCAGCTCCTCGTTGCTCGTCTCCAGCTCTTCGTTGGTGGACTGGAGTTCCTCGTTGGAGGACTGCAGCTCCTCATTGGTCGACTGCAGCTCCTCATTGGCCCGTTCCAACTCCTCGGTGACGACGCTCAGGTGCTCCCGCGTGGCCGTCAGCTCGCCGCGCAGGGTGTCGACGGTCCGCTGCGTCCGCTCGTCGCCCTCGGCGATCTCCGGCGGCGGCTCCTCGTAGGCACCGCGCTCGAAGAGGATCAGGTAGCAGACCGAGCCCTCGTCGGTGGCCGCCGGCAGCGGGGTGATCCGCAGGCGCACCCACTCAAGCTCCGGGCGCAGGCGCAGGGCGGTGCCCATCTGCGGGTGGCCCTCGCGGTGGCAGCGATTGAGCAGGGTGATCAGCTCCGAGCGCAGCTCCTCGCGGATCAGGGCCTGGACGCTCAGGCTGGCGTCGCCGTCGGGCAAGTGCATGTAGTTGCCCGCACCGCGGCTGCGCAGCACCGTCCCGGCGGCGGTGACCACGACGTGCTCCGGCGCGAAGAGCTCCTGCAGCCCCTCGGCGATGCGCTGATCCATCTGCGTGCGCCTGGACGCGGCCGGCGGTGGGGGGCTGCTGCGCTCTGGGGCTGGGCCGCCGTTGCCGAACTTCGGCGGGGTGGCACGGACATCGTTGCGCTTGCGGTAGAGCCGCTGCGCCCCGTCGATGGCGGTGTAGAGGTATTCTCGCCCGCTGATCCCCTCGGCCCGCCCCAGGAACAGGTGCCCGCCCGGGCGCAGCCCGTAGTGGAACAGCTCCAGGATCCGTTTCTGCGTATCGGGGCGCAGGTAGATCAGCAGGTTGCGGCAGCTGATCAGATCCAGGCGGGTGAAGGGCGGGTCGTTGAGCAGGTCCTGCCGGGCGAACACCATCATGTCGCGCAGCGGCTTGGCGGCGCGCACCCGATCGCCCTCGCGCACGAAGTAGCGCTCGAGCCAGGCGCCGGGCAGGTCGGCCACCGCCCCGGCGGGGTAGATCCCGCTGCGGGCCTCGGTCAGCGCCTCCTCGTCGAGGTCCGTGGCGAAGATCTGAACCGGGCGCGTGATCTCGTGCTGCGCCAGGGCTTCCTGGACCAGGATGGCGATGGAGTAGGCCTCCTCGCCGGTGGCGCAGCCGGGTACCCAGATGCGCAGCTCGGCGTCCTCGGAGCGCTGCCGGGCCAGCTCGCCGATGACGGTTTCCAGAGCCTGGAACGCCTCGCGGTCCCGGAAGAAGGCGGTCACTGAGATGAGCAGCTCGCGGATCAGCCGGTCCACCTCGCCCGGGTCCGTCTGGAGCAGCTGCTCGTAGTGCGCGGCGTCCCGTGCCCCGGTGGCCACCAGCCGTCGCTGCAGCCGGCGCTGCACCGTGGCCTCCCGGTAGGCACCGAGGTCCATCTGGCGCTCGCGGTAGACGCGCTGGCCGATGCGCTCCAGGGCGTCGCCGAGCGCCGGCTCCCGGTCGTCGGCCGGCTCGCCGCGGGCCAGGCGCGCCAGGCGCTCGGCCAGCCCGCGGCTGTCCGGCACGCTGTCCGCGCACCCGGTCTGCAGCGCGGCCCGCGGCATGCCGTCGTAGGCGGCGCTGGCCGGCTCCTGGGCAAACACCGCACCGCCGGCGGCCTTGATGGCGCGGGCGCCGGCGGCGCCGTCGGTACCGGTGCCCGACAGGACCACCCCGGCGCACAGCTCGTGGTACGCCTCGGCCATGGAGTGGAAGAGGCGGTCCGCCGAGGGCTTCGGTCGCACCGGGTCCGGGGGCTCGGTGAGCAGAATGCGCCCCCTGGAGATGGTGATGTCCTTATTGGCCGGGGTGACGTAAACGGTGTCCGGGGCCAGCTGATCGCCGTCTTCGGCGGTGTGGACGCTGAGCGCGGTCTCGCGGCTGAGCAGGTCGGTGAGGATGCTTCGGTGGTGGGGGGAGAGGTGCTGGGCGATGACGATGCTCAGACCCAGATCGCCCGGGAGCTCGCGGAGCAGGCCGCGGAGGGGTTCCAGCCCCCCGGCCGAGGCCGCAACGCCCACGATAAAGGGCGCGGGAGGGGACTCGGCGGGCGGCAGTCCTTGCGCACGCACGTCGGGCGACCTCTTTGTAAGCAGTTCCGTTCAATTAAGCACACCGGGGTGCAAAACCGCAACCGTCGAAAGGGAAGCAGGGCGCGAGGGCCCGGGGCCGGCGGCTAAAGCTGCGACTCGATGGGCAGCAGGCGCGCGAAACTGGCCACGAAGCGCCGCCACCATCCCGCCTTGGGGTCGCGCCGGTACGTGCGGGTGTCGTCCTCCCAGCGCAGGGCCCCGCGCTCGGAGAGGCGCACCCGGTAGGCGAAGCGCGGGTCGGTGGCCTGTTCGAAGATGGTCTCCAGCGCCGTGGCCATTTCGGAGTCGCGGACGAAGACGCCGAGCTCGGTGTTGATGTGCGCCGAGCGCGGATCGAGATTGAACGACCCGAGGAAGATCTCGTCGCCGTCGAAGACCGCCCCCTTGGTGTGCAGGCTCGCCCGCGAGGCGCCCAGGCCGAAGGCGGCGTCGGCCTGGTAGTGCTGCCAGGCGCTGGGGCGCAGCTCGTAGAGCGCCACGCCAGCCTCCAGCAGGGCGTGGCGGCGGCGGGCGTAGCCGCTGTGGGCCAGGGCCACATCGGTGGCGGCCAGCGAGTTGGTGAGCACCGAGACCGTCACGCCGCGCTGCGCCAGGCCGGTGAGTCCCGCCGTGCCCTCGGCGCCGGGTACGAAGTAGGGCGAGGCCAGCATCACGCGTTGGCGCAGCCGGCCAGGGCGGCCAACAAAACCAGCGCGGGCGCCACGTGCAGCGCCCGTCGCCGGCGGAGCGCATGGATCATGTTGGTCTCCCGGCGCCGAGCACGGCGTAGCGCGAGAAGCGGGCGTTGATCCACAGCGCGGCGACGATGATGCCCCCACCAACGGCCAGCCGCAGCAGATCGGCATCCGCGTCCCAGAGCAGCAGGTTGACCAGCAAGCCGGCGGGGACCAGCAGGTTATTCATCACCGCCAGTGTGCCACCGTCCACCACGCGGGCCCCCTGATTCCACAGATAGAGGCCCAGCCCCGAGGCCGCCAGGCCCAGCCAGAGCAGCACGCCCCACTGCAGCCCACTGTCGGGCATCAGGCCCGGGTCACCGAATACGGCGAAGCTCGGGGCGGCGACCAGCAGTGCGCCCAGGAAGAAGAAAAAGAAGACCCGGTAGGCCGGGGCGTCGATGGGGTGGCGCAGCAGCAGGTGCTTGTAGCCCACCTGTCCGGCGGCGAAGGCGGCGTTGGCCACCTGCAGCAGCAGGAAGCCGAGCAGGAACTCATCGGTGATGCCGTCGTAGCGGATCACCCCGGCGCCGAGCACCGCCAGACCCGCGGCGAGCAGCGCCACCGGCGCGAAGCGTCGGTGCAGTGCGTCGTCGAGCAGGGCGACGTAGAGCGGCGTGGTGATGGTGAACAGCAGCACCTCCGGCACCGTCAGATAGGCGAAGGAGCGGTACAGGCACAGGTAGGTCACCCCGAACTGCAGGGCGCCGAGGAGCATCAGCCCGCCGGCGAGCGACGGTGACAGGCCCCGAAAGCGCGCCAGGGGCAGGAAGACCAGCGCGGCCAGCGCCACCCGGCTGAGGACGGCGAAGTCGTCATCCACCTGCCCGGAGAGGTACTCGCCGATCAGGCTGAAGGAGAAGGCCCAGAGCAGGGTGACCAGGAGCAGGTACGGCATCGATCGCGGTTGTCGGGTCTGTGTGTGCGGCCGGCGTAGTGTTGGCGACAGCGGCGGGCGTGACAAGGCCTGCGGAGCGCACGCGCGCCCCGCGCTGCGGCCTACGGCGCGCCAACGGCGCAGCCGCTGCGCCGCCGCAGGGGTGGACGTGGGCGGGCAGCGCGGCAGAATAGGGCGTTAACCGCCTGTTAGCCGTCGCAGCGCACGGTGGCGCACACCCTGGAGGCGAATATTGGATAAAGCGACCCTCGGCGGGCTGCTGGTCGGCATCACCATCATCGTCACGGCCATCGCCGCCAGCGGCGATGCGGCACAGTTCCTCTACCTGCCGGCGGTGCTCATCGTCTTCGGCGGCACCTTCTCGGCGACGCTGATCAAGTTCTCGCTCCAACAAGTCATCAACTCGGTGCGGGTAGCCGGCCAGGCCTTCAAACGGCGTCAGGACGACCCCGCCGCGCTCATCGCCCAGACCAAGGAGCTGGCCACCCAGGTCCGCAAGCACGGCTTCCTGGTCCTGGAGGACGCCGAGGTCGACAACCCCTTCTTCCGCAAGGCGCTGGACCTGACGGTGGACGGCGTCGAGCCGGAGCTGGTGCAGCGCATCCTGCGCGAGGAGCTGGAGCTGTCCATGCAGCGCCACGAGGAGGGGCAGCGTATCTTCCGCAGCATGGGCGAGCAGGCCCCGGCCTTCGGCATGATCGGCACCCTCGTCGGGCTGGTGCAGATGCTCGGCAACCTGGAAGACCCGGAGGCCATCGGGCCGGGTATGGCCGTGGCGCTGCTGACCACCCTCTACGGCGCGCTGTTCGCCCAGCTCGTCGCCCTGCCCATCGCCGACAACCTGGAGGTCCGGGCGCAGCGGGAGTACACCAACAACCTGCTGATCATCGACGCCGTGACCTGCATCCACAAGCGCTACAACTCGCGGCTGATCGACGAGGTGCTGTCCAACTACCTGCCGCCGAGCCAGCGCGGGGCCGTGGCCGCCCCCGCCGGGCAGACGGCCGCGGAGGGTTCCGGGAACCAGGGATGAGATACCGCAGTAAGGCCACCGCGCGCGGCTCGCCCGCCTGGATGACCACCTTCGCCGACCTCATGGCGGTGCTGGTGGTCTTCTTCGTCATGCTCTACAGCATGTCTGTGATCGACAACGAACGCTACCAGCAGCTCGCCGAGTCCCTGCGCCAGGTCCTCGGGCCCGCGGTGGTGCAGGAGGACACGCCGCAGGCCGCGCCGACGGTGGTAGACCTGGAGGGGCCGGCACCGACCCCGGAGCAGGAGGTCCGGGATGACCTGCCGCCTTCGGATCCGGAGTACGACGAGACGGCGGAGATCCTCGAGGCGCTGCAGGACGCCCTGGCCGAGGAACTCGCCGCCGGCGAGGTGGAGCTGGGCGAGGGCGAGGACGGCGTACTACTGCGCTTCCCCGAGCGGGCCGCCTTCGCGCTGGGCAGCAAGGAGATCAGCGACCCCTTCGTGCCGGTGCTCGAGCGGGTCGCCGGCGTGCTGTCGGATACCCCGGGGTTGATCCGGGTGACCGGACACACCGACGACATCCCCATCCGCAGCGACCGCTTTCGCTCCAACTTTGAGCTCTCCACCGCCCGGGCGATCTCGGTGGTGCACGTGTTCAAGGACGCGGGGATCACGCCGGAACGGCTGATCGCCCAGGGCCACGGCGAGACGCGGCCGCTGGAGCCCAACGACACCCCCGAGCAGCGCGCCCGCAACCGGCGTGTGGACGTGCACCTGATCGAAGCGGACGACTGACCCGCGCGGGGCCGCCGGCGCCGGGTGGGCCCCGGGGCGTGGTACCTTTGAATGCTTTGAGCAAGCGGAGTCTCGGATGGCCAGTGGCAATGGTGGGGGCGTGGAGCGCGGCATCGGCGGACACGAAATCGCGCCGGCGGAGCTGCTGGAGATGGTCGAGGCCGCCCCCGAGCTGGTCGGCGTCGCGGACCTGCGCGGTGGCTGCGAGCTTTACCGAAACCCGGCCATGCGCCGGATCATGGGCGAGCCGCGCCCGGACAAGCCCTTGGAGCAGCGCATCGCCGATTCGCACCCGGAGTGGGCGACCCGGCGCGTCCTCGATGAGGGGCTTCCGGCGGCGCGGCGCGACGGGGTCTGGCAGGGCGAGACTGCGGTGCTCTGCGTGGAGGACGGCCGCTCGATCCCGGTGCTGCAGACGCTGATCATCCACAGGGATGAGCACGGTGAGGCGCAGCGCTGTTCGACCATCATCCGCGAGCTGACCGAACAGAAAGAGACCGAGCACGCGCTGCGCAAGAGTGAGGAGCGCTACCGCCGCTTCCTCGAGGGCTTTCTGGGGATTGCCTATCAGATCGATCCGGAGGATTACCGGATTCTTCTGCTTAGCGGGGCCGTGGAGTCGATCACCGGCTACGACCGAGCCTACCTGCTGGATCGGACGAGCTGTTGGTCGGATCTGATCCACCCGGATGACCGCGAGCGCGTCGATGTCGAGGACGCCGCCATCCGGAGCCGGGGGGAGCGGGTGGGGGATCTGCGCTATCGGATCCGCCACCGGGATGGCTCCACCCGCTGGGTCCGGGATATCTGGCAGATGGTGGAGCTGCCGGCCAACGGGCGCCAGGTCTTCCAGGGCGCGCTCTACGACATCACCGAACGCATGGAGCTTGAGCGGGCGCGCAAGCAGGCGGACCGAGACCGCAGCACCTTCCTCGCTGCGGTCAGCCACGACCTGCGCACGCCGCTCAACGCCGTGGTTGGCTTCACCGGGCTGCTTGAGGATACCCGGCTCGACGACGAGCAGCGCCGCTACGTGGAGCTGTGCCGCACCGCCAGCCAAACCCTGCTCGGGCTGGTGGACACCCTGCTCAGCCTGTCGCGGCTCGAGGCCGGCGAACTCCGGCTCGAGCGCGAGCCGTTCGAGCTGCGCGCCTACCTGGCCGACGAGAGCAAGCTGCTGGAGGCCCTGGCCGCCGAGCAGGGGCTGGCGCTGACGCTGACCGTCGATCCGGCGGTCCCGGAGTGGGTCGAGGGGGACGCCGTACGCTTCGGTCAGGTGCTCTACAACCTGGCGAATAACGCCATCAAGTTCACCGAGCAGGGCAGTGTGACCATCACCGTGGCCCCGGCGGACGGCGATGACCGGCTGCTGGTGGCGGTTACCGACACCGGGCCGGGGATCTCCGAGACGGATCAGCAGCGCATCTTCCGCGCCTTCACCCAGGGCGACGATGTCTTCCGCCGGCAGGAGGGCAGCGGGCTGGGACTGACCATCTGCAAGGAGCTGGTTCGCCTGATGGGCGGTGAGCTCGGGGTGCAGAGCACCCCGGGGGCCGGATCGACCTTCCATTTCACAGCTCGTCTGCCGGCAACGGAGCCCCCGGCGGATGGTGACGCTGCGCCGGCCGCAGCCCCGACGGCCAAGGGGGCCGCGACGGACGCGCCGCTGCAGGTGCTGGTGGCCGAGGACGAGCCAACCAACGCCCTGTTGATCCGAACCCTTCTGGAGCAGCAGACGTGCCGGGTCACGGTGGTCGAAGACGGCGAGGCGGTGGTTGCGCAGTGGGAGCGGGAGCGCCCCGATCTGCTCCTGCTGGACGTCCAGATGCCCGGCATGGATGGGTGCCAGGCCCTCGGGATCCTGCGCGAGCGTGAGGCGCAGCGCGGCTGGTCCCGCACGCCGGTGGTGATGTGCACCGCCCACGCCGTGGAGCAGGTCTGGGAGGACTGCGCCCGCCAGGGCAGTGATGCCACCCTGACCAAGCCCCTCGACCGCGACGAACTCTCGCGTGTGCTCGAGTGGGTCCGCCGGGGCGGCACCGGCCGCGGCTGACGGTGGTGCAGGGCCCGGGGCGCCTGAAAGCCCCGTGTGGCGCCGCTCTCGGTGGCCAACGGCCCGGTTTCCCTGGGGCTGGTGCCTTGAAATTGTGCAATCGAAGCGGTACCGTTCAGCGCCTTTCCCCCGGGGCTGCCCCAGTTTTGTGCGTCCGAGCCCGTGCAGGCGGGGTGGTCGTGGCCCTTCGCACGACGAAACGGAGCCTGATTCCCCATGTCCCAACCCGAAACGGCGGGTAACCGCCAGGCTGTGCCCGAACGCGAGATTCGCGGCAACGAGCGCACCGTGATGGTGCTCTCGGGTGGCTTCGTCCTGGCCTTCATCGCCATGGCGGCGCTGGATCTGGACTGGCTGAGCGCCGCGGTGGACACCACCTTCGGTTACGCCACGCAGTACTTCGGCGCGTACTGGCAGCTGCTGATGCTCGCCACTTTCCTGATCGCCCTGGTCATGGCCTTCAGCCCGCTGGGCCGGCTGCGGGTCGGCAACGACCAGCCGGATTACAGCAACTTCTCCTGGCTGGCCATGATCATGGCCACGCTGCTCGCCGGCGGCGGCGTCTTCTGGGCGGCCGCCGAGCCCATCGCCCACTTCATGGACCCGGCGCCGCTGTTCGCCGCCGAGCTGGGCATCGAGGGCGGCGAGGAGGGGGCGGCCGTCCCCGCGCTGGCGCAGAGCTTCATGCACTGGGGCTTCCTGGCCTGGTCGATCCTCGGCGCGCTGACCGGCGGCATGCTCATGCAGCTCCACTACCACCGGGGCTGGCCGCTGAAGCCGCGCACGCTGCTCTACCCGCTCTTTGGCGAGCGCATCATGCACGGCACGCCGGGGGCGATCGTCGACACCTTCTGCGTGATCGCCGTGGTGGCCGGTACGGTGGGGCCGCTCGGCTTCCTCGGGCTGCAGGTGGCCTACGGGCTGAGCGATCTCTTCGGGCTGCCGGATAGCGTGTGGCTGCCCGCGGCGGTGCTGCTGGCGGTAATCCCCATCTACCTGTTCTCGGCGATCACCGGGCTGAACCGCGGCATCCGCATGCTCAGCCGCTTCAACGTGATGCTGGCGCTGTTCCTGGCCGCCTTCATCCTGCTCTTCGGCCCGACGGCGTTCATCATCGACGGCTTCGTCCAGGGCATGGGCGCCTACGTGGACAACCTGGTGCCCATGGCCACCTTCCGCGAGGATCCGGCCTGGCTGGACTGGTGGACCGTCTTCTTCTGGGGCTGGTTCATGGGCTACGGGCCGCTGATGGCGATCTTCGTCGCGCGGATCTCGCGCGGGCGCACCATCCGCCAGATCGTGCTGGCCATGTCGGTGCTCGCCCCGGTGGCCACCTGCTTCTGGTTCGCCATCGTCGGCGGCTCCGGGATCGCCTTCGAGCTGGCCACGCCCGGCGCCGTCTCCGAGCCGTACCACGAGGCCGGGCTGCCCGCGGCGATGATGGCGATCGCGCAGCAGCTGCCCTTCGGTGCGATCATCGCCGTCCTCTTCCTGGTGCTGACCACCATCTTCGTGGCTACCACCTCGGACTCGATGACCTACACCATCTCGCTGACCATGAGCGAGGGCGACGAGCCGGCCACCTGGCTGCGGGTCTTCTGGGGCCTGGTGCTCGGCGTGATGGCGATGATCCTCATGCTTATGGGCGAGGGCAGCATCACCGCGCTGCAGTCGTTCATCGTAGTCACCGCCGTGCCGGTGTCGCTGATCCTGCTGCCGTCGCTGTGGTACGCGCCGCGCATGGCGATGCACCTGGCTGACGGTGAGGAGCCGGCCATCGACGGTGAGCCGGCCCGGGCGGAGAAGCCGGCCGGGCGCTGAACGGCGCCCGACTCCGGCACGGAGTCCACCCACCCACCGGAACGGAGGGAGGCATCGCGGCCTTGGCAGGCGGATCCGAATACCTGCGGTTCGTTATTGAGAACCGTCGCTTTCTCGGATTCGGTCTGCTGGCCGCGGCCCTCTCCGGCTTCGGGCAGACCTTCTTCGTCTCGCTGTTCAGCGAGCCGATCCGCGCCACCTTCGACCTGGGCCACGGCGGCTTCGGCCTCTACTACGGCATCGCCACCCTGGGCAGTGCCGCGGCGGTGGTCTGGCTGGGTCGGGCGCTGGATCGTATCGACCTGCGCGTCTTTGCCGCCGCCACCGTAATCGGCCTGGCCGCCGGGGCGTTGCTGCTTGGTGTGGCGGAGCACGCGGCCGTTCTCCTGCTGGCACTCCTGCTGCTGCGACTCAGCGGCCAGGGGCTGATGACCCACATGGCCTTCAGCAGCATGGCGCGCTACTTCGACGCCCGGCGCGGCCGCGCCCTGGGCCTTGCCGCCCTGGGCCTGCCGGCGGCCGAGGCGGTGCTGCCGGCCAGTGCCGTGGTGCTGATGGCCTTCCTGGCGTGGCAGCAGGTATGGCTGCTGGTGGCCGCATTACTGTTGTTCATCGGATTGCCGGCGCTGCTGGTTCTGCTGCGCGGTCACGGCACCCGGCGCCGACGCATCGAGCGCCTGGCTGATGAGCAGCCGGCCGGCGCCGGCTGGCGGCGCCGCGACGTGCTCCGCGACCGGCGGATGTGGTTCTACCTGCCCGGGGTGCTGGCCGCCCCCACGGCGGTGACCTTCCTCTTCTTCCATCAGGTCCACATCGCCGACACCCGCGGTTGGCCGCTGGAGCTGATGGCCGCCTCGTTCCTCGGTTTCGCCGCCGCCCACGTGGTGGGACTGCTCTTCGGCGGGCCGTGGGTGGATCGGATCACCGCCCGCCGCGCCCTGCCGCTGGCCCTGCTGCCGCTGCTCACCGGGTTGACGCTCGCCGCAGTGTTCACCGGACCCTGGGTGGTGCCGGCCTATATGCTCTTGGCCGGTCTTTCCGCCGGCGTCGGTGCCCCGGCCATCAACGCCCTGTGGGCGGAGCTCTACGGCATCCACAACCTCGGCGGCATTCGCGCCCTGGCCCACGCCGCCATGTCCTTCGCCACCGCGCTCTCGCCGCCGGCCACGGGGCTGCTGCTCGACTGGGGGGTGCCGGTGGGTGTGGAACGCTAAAGCCTAGATAGGATGGGCCCGCAGCGAGGGTTGCGCGCCCTGGCGGATGCTCGCCCGTCGCTATGGGCGGTTCCGGGAAGAGGATAAGGGAATGGACTTCTTTGCTGTGTTGGACCCGCTCATGGGAATGCTGTGGTACCTGGTGCCCGCGGTCGTCCTCGTGCTCGTTGTGCGGACGCCCTGGTTCAAGGGTGCGCTCGGCGAGGTAGTAATCAACCTGCTGATTCGTCTTTCTCTCGACCGAG
Organism: Halorhodospira halophila; assembly: GCF_016653405.1. Lineage (NCBI taxonomy): Bacteria > Pseudomonadati > Pseudomonadota > Gammaproteobacteria > Chromatiales > Ectothiorhodospiraceae > Halorhodospira > Halorhodospira halophila. The sequence goes on along the minus strand of NZ_NHSN01000015.1, from coordinate 53,673 downwards.
AGTCGTATCACCTGATCCGCAACGTCACGCTACCCACTGCGGACGGGACGACTCAAATCGATCATATCATCGTATCGGTTTATGGGGTCTTCGTTGTGGAGACCAAGAACATGAAGGGCTGGATATACGGGAAGCCGAACCAGAAAACCTGGACGCAAAAGATCTACAGGCACTCCAGAAAATTTCAGAATCCCCTGCGCCAGAACAACAAGCATGTCCGCGCCCTGCAGCAGCTGCTGGATTTAAGGGATGATCAGGTATTCTCTGTGGTGGTGTTCATCGGGGAGGGTCGGTTCAAGACTGATATGCCGGACAACGTGACCTACGGCAGGGGGGTGATCCGGTATATCAAGTCAAAAAAGCGGCCGATTTTACCGGAAGATGAGGTGGAAAAGATCATCCAAGCGATCGAGCAGGGTAGGCTGGTTCGGTCCATCAAGACCGACTTGCGACACCGAAGGAATGTTCAGGAGCGGGTTTCTGGGAGATGAACGCTGTTTTGGCCGCCGCCGGGCACAACATCCGGCTCCTGCTGCGGGCCATGCCAGCTCTTTTGCGCGTTCTACTGGGGTGGCTGCTCTCGCGTCTGGGTGGTTAGCGCCCGCTGGTGGGCGCACCGGAATCCGCCGGCGTTCCGGCATAGCCGGTTATTCAGAACCGACTATTTAGGGGTGAGCTGGATTGTGCCGATTTGTGAAAGAGGAGGTACCCCCCGAAGATAATATCGGGGGATATAAGACCAAGGTGACTGTCCCTCAGTCACTACTAGGGACGGTAAGACACGCATTTCTTTGGCCGACGATATTGCCAGCTTCGACATCGGGGACCGTGAAATGAGCGCCTTCGCAATCATCTCTGTTGTCCTCGCTTATGTCGAGGTCGCTTGCCGAATCCCACGGATAGTTATCCCAATCATCAATAAGGTCGTCAAGATTGCTTTCTGCAAAAGTGCCACCGGGCCACGTGCCGCCGGAAAGTGCCTCGTCGGTTGCTACATTGCTGGCTCCTGAAGCTGCAGCCGTAGCAAGAGATGCAAGCTGGGTACGCTCCTGAAGACCCGTAAACTGCGGCACCGCAATCGCCGCCAGAATACCCAGAACAACCAAAACAATAACCAACTCAATCAACGTGAACCCTTCCTCACGCTGACGGCGGCGGCGCGGCTCGCTGCTCATGCGATGCACATGCTGCTTGGCGAGTTCGACGAGGGTCATCGAGCGATGTCCCTGAAGCTGCTTCGTTGTGTCTTTCATCAATGGGGGTCTCCCGGTTCCGGTTCGATCCAATGGGGCGCGACCGTCGCTTGGGTCCGTCTCCCTGATGTCGGTGAGAACGGTGCGCGGCGCGCCTTGGGGACAGTCTACGCTGGGCAGCGCCCCTTGTGAATGTACTTGTGGATTGTGGGGGCGTTGGTGTCGGGGCGCGGTTCGGTGGGAGCCGCGTGAGTGGGTGGGGTGGTCGGTCCGTGCCGGTTGCGATACGGTTGCAGTCATGCGGCACCGTGTCGCTTCATGGCGGTGCCCTCACCAGGGCTACGGAAAGGGCCCCTGCATGGCAAGGATGGATCGCGCGCTGGCGTTGGCCCTGACGCGCTGGCAACACCCCGCCGGCCTGCGCCGCTGGCTGGCCGTGGCCGGGATCGCTACCCTCGTCGCCGCGACCACGTTCCTAGTCTGGCAGACCGGCGGTATCCGGTACGCGTTCTCCCACATCATGTACCTGCCCGTGCTGCTCGGCGCCGCGCTCTTCGGTGCCGCCGGCGGTGTGGCCGCGGGGCTGGCCGGCGGGCTCGCTCTGGGGCCGGGGATGCCCATCGATACCGCCACCGGCGAGATGCAGGACCCGGTCAACTGGATCTACCGCACTGCCTTTTTTGTCTTTGTCGGCGGTGTGGTGGGCATGCTCGGTCAGGCGGTGGCCCGCCTGCTCGGCGAGGACCCGGTCAGCGGGGCGCCGAGCCAGCAGCCGCTGCGCCAGGCGCTGGAGCGGACGCTGGAGCCGCCGGTATCCGGACACGCCCCGCGGCGCCTCTCGGTGCTGGTGGCCATCTTCGACAACTACACCGAGCTGGTGAACACCTTCGGCCCGGAGGTGGGCGTGCGGCTGATTGGTGGCGTGGTGCAGCGGCTCCAGGCCTCGTGCCAGGGCGATGCCGGGGTCTACCACCTCCACGGGGAGCGGTTCGCGGTGGTCGTCGACGGGGAGCGGCTGGATGATGTCCGCGCGCGCATCCGCGCGCATTTTATGGAGCCCCTGGTCGCCGATGGGGTGCCGCTCTACGTGAACCTGACCTTCGGGCGGGCCGACCATCCGGAGCACGGCGCCAGCGCCGAGGAGCTGATCCAGCGCGCGACCATCGCCGCCGATCTGGCCAGCCGGCGGGGCGAGCGCGAGCGCGTTTACGATGCCGGCAGTGATCAGACCAGCCGCGAGAACCTGGTGCTGCTCAGCGGCTTCCGGCGTGCGGTCTCCCACGGTGAGCTCTGCCTCTACCACCAGCCCAAATGGCACCTGGAGCAGGAGAGGGTGGTGGGTACCGAGGCGCTGCTGCGCTGGCAGCATCCGGAGCACGGCTTGTTGACCCCGGTGCGTTTCATCCCGCAGCTGGAGAGCAGCCACCTGATCCACGAGCTGACGCCCTGGGTGGTCTCCGCCGCGCTGCGCGATCTGGCTGAGCTCCAGCGCGACGGTCGCCCCTGGCACGTGGCGTTGAACCTCTCCGCACGCAACCTCAACGACGACGGACTGATCGGCGATCTGGAGCGGGCGCTCGCGGAGACCGG
>NZ_NHSN01000015.1:41702-46702 GCF_016653405.1 Halorhodospira halophila | reverse complement strand
CCTAAGGCGAGGCCGAAAGGCGTAGCCGATGGGAAACGGGTTAATATTCCCGTGCCTCTTGTTGCTGCGATGGGGTGACGAAGAAGGCTAGGTCATCCGGGTGACGGATGTCCCGGTTTAAGCGTGTAGGCGGAGCCCTTAGGCAAATCCGGGGGTTCATACGCCGAGACGCGAACACGACGCTCTACGGAGCGGAAGTGACCGATGCCAGGCTTCCTAGAAAAGCCTCTAAGCTTCAGGCAGCAAGAGACCGTACCGATAACCAACACAGGTGGGCAGGGTGAGAATCCCAAGGCGCCTGAGAGAACCCGGGTGAAGGAATTCGGCAAAATGGCACCGTAACTTCGGGAGAAGGTGCGCCTCCGTTATGTGAAGCCCTTTGCGGGCGGAGCAGAGGGGGGCCGCAGTGACCAGGGGGCTGCGACTGTTTACTAAAAACACAGCACTCTGCTAACTCGCAAGAGGATGTATAGGGTGTGACGCCTGCCCGGTGCCGGAAGGTTAAGTGATGGGGTTAGCCCTTTGGGGCGAAGCTCTTGATCGAAGCCCCGGTAAACGGCGGCCGTAACTATAACGGTCCTAAGGTAGCGAAATTCCTTGTCGGGTAAGTTCCGACCTGCACGAATGGCGTAACGATGGCCCCACTGTCTCCATCCGGGACTCAGTGAAATTGAAATCGCAGTGAAGATGCTGTGTACCCGCGGCAAGACGGAAAGACCCCGTGAACCTTTACTACAGCTTCGCACTGGACCTCGAGCATGCTTGTGCAGGATAGGTGGGAGGCTATGAAGCGGGAGCGCTAGCTCCCGTGGAGCCATCCTTGAGATACCACCCTTGCATGTTTGGGGTTCTAACCTGGGCCCGTGATCCGGGTCGGGGACCGTGCGTGGTAGGTAGTTTGACTGGGGCGGTCTCCTCCCAAAGAGTAACGGAGGAGCGCGAAGGTACCCTCAGCGCGGTCGGAAATCGCGCAGTGCGTGTAAAGGCAGAAGGGTGCTTGACTGCGAGACCTACAAGTCGAGCAGGGGCGAAAGCCGGCCTTAGTGATCCGGTGGTTCTGTATGGAAGGACCATCGCTCAACGGATAAAAGGTACTCCGGGGATAACAGGCTGATTCCTCCCAAGAGTCCACATCGACGGAGGAGTTTGGCACCTCGATGTCGGCTCATCACATCCTGGGGCTGTAGCAGGTCCCAAGGGTACGGCTGTTCGCCGTTTAAAGTGGTACGCGAGCTGGGTTTAGAACGTCGTGAGACAGTTCGGTCCCTATCTGCCGTGGGCGTCGGAGACTTGAGAGGCTCTACTCCTAGTACGAGAGGACCGGAGTGGACATACCGCTGGTGGTCCGGTTGTCACGCCAGTGGCACAGCCGGGTAGCTACGTATGGAAGGGATAACCGCTGAAAGCATCTAAGCGGGAAGCCCGCCTCAAGATCAGGTCTCCCCGGACCCGCGAGGTCCCTGAAGGGCCGTCCAAGACGAGGACGTTGATAGGCGGGGTGTGGAAGTGCAGCAATGCATTAAGCTAACCCGTACTAATGGCCCGTGAGGCTTGGCCATATAACACCCAAGCGGATTGAGCACCGACATGCCGTAAGGCGTGACGGCAACTTCCCAGACACAAGTGGCCTAAACGCCACACCGCTTTGCCTGGCGACCATAGCGAGCGGGAACCACCCGATCCCATGCCGAACTCGGCAGTGAAACCGCTCAGCGCCGATGGTAGTGCGACCACGCTGTCGTGCGAGAGTAGGTCATCGCCAGGCCCCTACACCGAAAAACCCCCGTCTCCTCAATGGAGTCGGGGGTTTTTTATAGGGTCTTCGGTATAAGGGTACGGTATACCACGCCGGCAAGGTTGGGACGGGGTACCGAGGCCGTGCAACACCTGGATCAGAACACAGAGACCCGGCTCCTGCGCACACTGAGCGACGGGCGCTTCGCCTCCGGGACAGCGCTCGGCGAGGCGCTCGGTATCGGACGGGCCGGCGTGGCCCGGGCCGTGGCGCGCCTGCGTCAGGCTGGACTGCGCATCGACGCCGTACGTGGCCGCGGCTACCGCATCCCCGGCGGTTATGACCCGCTCGACGCGGTACGGGCGCGACAGGCCTGGGTGGCCGCCGGCGGCCCCGACCCGTCGCGTTTCGAGTGCCTCTACCGCCCCGCATCCACCAACGAGCACGCCTTGCAGACCGCTGAGCGGGGCACCGGGGTCGTCTTCGCTGAGGGGCAGTGTGCCGGGCGCGGGCGGCTGGGGCGGGCCTGGGTGTCTCCGCTCGGCAACATCTATCTCTCAGTGGTCCACGACTTTGCGACGGTCCCCGAGCCGCCGGCCCCCCTGGCCTTGGGCGTGGCGGTGTCGCTTGCTGAGAGGCTCCGCCCCCTGGGGGTGCCGGTTCAGGTGAAGTGGCCCAACGACCTGCTCGTCGCCGGCCGCAAGATCGGCGGCATTCTCACCGAACTGCGTGGTGACCCTCTGGGCCCCTGTCGGGTGGTGATCGGGGTCGGGCTCAACCGCTATGTGCCGGCGGCCACCGATCACCGGGGGCTGTCGCCCGGCGCAATCACCGACGCGCAGGTGCCGGGCACCGAACGCTCGACACTGGCCGGCTCGGTGGCGGCGTGGGTGGCCGTTGGCGCGCGGCGCTTCGAGCGCGACGGCCTGGCCCCGCTGCTCGTCGGATGGGAGGCAGTGGATGCCCTTGCCGGCCGGACCGTGCACCTAGAGGGCAGCGGACGCACGACCAGCGGCGTGGCCCGGGGGATTGATGAGCACGGTCGGTTGCGCGTGGAGACCGAGCGCGGCCTGGCCTGTTTCGCCAGCGGCGAGGCGCACCTGCACCGGAGCGCATCATGAAGCTGCTCCTCGATCTCGGCAACAGTGCGGTCAAGTGGGCCGCAGTTCCGCCCGCTCCCGCCCCGTGGCGGACCGGACGGCTGGCCTATGCCGAAGCCTCCGGGCCCGAAGGTGTCGTCTCGGCGTTGCGGGATGGCCTTGGCGACGCCGCGGCGCCCGCACGCATTTGTGTCGCCAGCGTGCTCTCCCGCGCCTGGCAGCGTGAGCTCGACGCTGCGCTCCAGCGCGCTTGGCCCGTACCGGTCCACCACCTGGCCAGCACCGCGAGTGCGGCCGGCGTCATCAACGCCTACCACCGACCGGAGCAGCTCGGTGTCGACCGCTGGGCCGCGCTCATCGGCGCGCGGGCCAGAAGCCCCGGCGGGGCCTGCATCGTCGATATCGGCACCGCCATCACCGTCGATGGCCTCGACGCCGACGGGCGACACGTCGGCGGCGCCATCTACCCGGGTCTGCGCCTGCTCCACGAAGCGTTGGCCCGGGGCACTGCCCGATTGCCCGATCCCGGCCCGGCGGCCAGCCCGGAGCTGCCAGCGTGCTCCACCGCCGACGGGATCCGCGCCGGTATCGGTGTTGGCACCCCGGCCGCCGTCGCCGCTCTGGCCGAGGCGATTCTGGCCGCCTGCCCGGACGGCTCGCAACGGCTGCTCACCGGCGGCGGCGCCGACGAACTCGCTCCGGCGCTCGGGCCGGGCTGGTGTCACCGGCCCCACTTGGTGCTGGAGGGTCTGCTGCACTGGAGTACCCACGAGGCCCCGCGTTGATGTTCGCTCGCCGCTGGCTGCTGCCGGTTGCGCTGCTGCTGACGCTGCCTGGGCCGGCCCCGGCCTTGGAGCTTGTCCCGCGCGGAGAGAGCGAGGCGGGCTGCTACGCCACGCCGTGGACAGCGGACCGGCAGCGGGCCGTGCAGCTGGTGGCCAGCCTGCGCCAGCGCGGCTACATCGCCGGCAGCGAGGAGGGGGTCCACGAGAAGCAGGTCGGCTACCGGGTGGCCGCACCGCAGCGTTTGCGCCTGGATCGCGCCCGTGAGCGGATCCGGACCGCGGAGGGGGCGGGCTTCAGCGCCGCCCTGGCCCGTGGCGCCGACGGCCGGCCCACCGTCTCCTACGGCACCCACCGGAAGCGCGTCGAGGCCGATCGCCGTGCCGCGAATCTCGCCCGGGTCGGGATCGAGACCACCGTCGAGCCCGTCTACCGCACCCGTACCACGGCCCGCGTGGTCGTGCGCGCCCCCGCATCGCGCCTGTCGGTGGTCCGTTTCGGGACCTTGTGGCGCCCGGTGCATTGCGATGCGCTCCAATGGTGATTACGATGCTCCGGTGATTGGGCTGGCGTAGCTCAGTTGGTAGAGCGGCTGCCTTGTAAGCAGCGGGTCGCAGGTTCGAATCCTGTCGCCAGCTCCAGCGTTGACAGAATCCGGACGGATCTGCATAATTTCGCATCCTGTATCCGGAGGGGTACCCAAGCGGCCAACGGGGGCAGACTGTAAATCTGCTGGCTTAGCCTTCGGAGGTTCGAATCCTCCCCCCTCCACCAGACAGAAAAGCGGCGCCACGCCGGCGGGCGGGCAGCGGGTACGAACGACGGCGTTTGGGTTCTGCGGGTGTAGTTCAGTGGTAGAACCTCAGCCTTCCAAGCTGATGACGTGGGTTCGATTCCCATCACCCGCTCCAGGCAGTTGGCCGCCGCAGGCGGCATAGCCAGTTCAGCGGGCCCATATAGCTCAGCAGGTAGAGCACTTCCTTGGTAAGGAAGAGGTCACCGGTTCGAGTCCGGTTATGGGCTCCATTTTTCACGGCGCAACACGCAGACGCCCTGTCAAAACATCAGCGAACACGGGGAGAAGCCGTCCATGTCCAAGGAAAAGTTCGAGCGCAAGAAGCCGCACATCAACGTCGGCACCATCGGTCACGTGGACCATGGCAAGACGACGCTGACTGCGGCCCTGACCAAGGTGCTCGCCGAGGCTCACGGCGGTGACGCCCGTGCGTTCGATCAGATCGACAACGCGCCGGAGGAGCGTGCCCGCGGCATCACGATCGCCACCGCGCACGTGGAGTACGAGTCGGAGAGCCGCCACTACGCCCACGTCGACTGCCCGGGTCACGCCGACTACGTGAAGAACATGATCACCGGCGCGGCGC
>NZ_NHSN01000015.1:0-41584 GCF_016653405.1 Halorhodospira halophila | reverse complement strand
ACGATCGCCACCGCGCACGTGGAGTACGAGTCGGAGAGCCGCCACTACGCCCACGTCGACTGCCCGGGTCACGCCGACTACGTGAAGAACATGATCACCGGCGCGGCGCAGATGGACGGCTCGATCCTGGTGGTCTCCGCCGCCGACGGCCCGATGCCGCAGACGCGTGAGCACATCCTGCTCGCCCGTCAGGTCGGTGTCCCGGCGATCGTGGTCTTCCTGAATAAGGCCGACATGGTCGACGACGCCGAGTTGCTCGAGCTCGTCGAGATGGAGGTCCGCGAGCTGCTGAGCGACTACGACTTCGACGGTGACAACATCCCGGTGGTCACCGGCTCGGCACTGAAGGCGCTCGAGGGGGACGACTCGGAGATGGGGCGTCCGGCGATCATCAAGCTCGTCGAGGCCATGGACGAGCACATCCCGCAGCCGGAGCGTCCGGTTGACGGCGACTTCCTGATGCCGATCGAGGACGTCTTCTCCATCTCGGGTCGCGGCACGGTGGTCACCGGCCGGGTCGAGCGCGGTGTGATCAAGGTCGGTGAAGAGGTCGAGATCGTCGGCATCACCGAGACGCGCAAGACGACCTGCACCGGCGTCGAGATGTTCCGCAAGCTGCTCGACCAGGGCGAGGCGGGTGACAACATCGGTGCGCTGCTGCGCGGGATCAAGCGCGACGACGTCGAGCGTGGCCAGGTGCTGTGCAAGCCGAAGTCGATCACGCCGCACACGCACTTCGAGGCCGAGGTGTACGTCCTGAGCAAGGACGAGGGTGGCCGGCACACGCCGTTTTTCAACGGTTACCGTCCGCAGTTCTACTTCCGGACGACGGACGTCACGGGTACGGTGACGCTGCCGGAGGGCACCGAGATGGTGATGCCGGGCGATAACGTCAAGATGACGGTTCAGCTGATCGCCCCGATCGCCATGGAGGACGGCCTGCGCTTCGCGATCCGCGAGGGCGGCCGCACCGTCGGCGCCGGCGTCGTCTCCAAGATCATCGACTGATCTTGCCAGACCGGGGGTGTGGGTGGTATAACTCCGCACCCTCAGGTCATCAAACACCAGGCCAGTAGCTCAATTGGCAGAGCAGCGGTCTCCAAAACCGCAGGTTGGGGGTTCGAGTCCCTCCTGGCCTGCCAACTTCACGACGCGGTCCGGCGGGCATGGCTCGCCGGACCGCTTCGGTAGCAGGGTCCATGAAGTCAAAGGCAGAGACTGCGAAATCCCCGCTTGACGTCGTTAAGTGGGTCGTAGCCATCGCTCTCGCGCTCGGGGCCGTGGCCGGGTTCTACGTCTTCGGTGACGAGCCGCTCCTCTATCGGGTCGCCGGCCTGCTGGCCGTCGTCGGCGTATCCGTCGCCATCCTTGCCACCACCGCGCAGGGGCGGAACGTCTGGTCGTTCGCCCAGGGGGCCAAGCAGGAGGTGCGCAAGGTCGTCTGGCCTACCCGGCAGGAGACCCTGCAGACCACGCTGATTGTCGCCGCGGTGGTGATCATCGTGGCGATCTTCCTCTGGCTGATGGACCTGCTCCTGCTTTGGCTGGTCGGCATGATCACCGGCCACGGAGGCTGATCCATGGCACTGCGCTGGTATGTAATCCACGCCTACTCGGGCTTTGAAAAGCAGGTCCAGCGTTCCCTTCAGGAGCGCATACGGCGCGCGGGCATGGAGGACAAGTTCGGTGAGATCCTCGTGCCCACCGAGGAAGTCGTCGAGATGCGCGAGGGGCAGAAGCGCAAGAGTGAGCGCAAGTTCTTCCCGGGCTACGTCCTCGTGCAAATGGAGCTCGACGACGACACCTGGCACCTGGTTAAAGAGGTGCCTCGGGTCATGGGCTTTATTGGCGGGCGGCCCGATCGCCCCGCGCCCATCTCCGATCGCGAGGCCGAGCAGATCCTTAGCCGGGTCCGGGAGGGCGCGGAGAAGCCTCGCCCCAAGGTTCTTTTCGAGGTCGGCGAGATCGTGCGGGTCACCGACGGTCCCTTCACCGACTTCAACGGCGCCGTGGAAGAGGTCAACTACGAGAAGAGCCGCCTGCGTGTTGCGGTGCTGATCTTCGGCCGCTCCACGCCCGTCGAGCTCGAGTTTAGCCAAGTCGAGAAAACGTAACCGCGACGCGCCGACCGGCGCGTCTCACCCCACGGGGAGCCCTCACCCGGCGTTCGCACCCGTGACAGGAGCACGCAAGCATGGCGAAGAAGATCGAAGCTTATATCAAGCTGCAGGTCCCTGCCGGGCAGGCCAACCCGAGCCCGCCGGTGGGTCCCGCTCTCGGTCAGCACGGCCTGAACATCATGGAGTTCTGCAAGGCGTTCAACGCCCAGACCCAGGAGATGGAGGCCGGCCTGCCGATCCCGGTGGTGATCACGGTCTACTCCGATCGCAGCTTTACCTTTGTTACCAAGACCCCGCCGGCCGCGATCCTGCTGCTCAAGGCCATTGGCGCCAAGGGCGGCTCGGGCACGCCGAACACCAAGAAGGTCGGCACCGTCCAGCGCGATCAGCTCGAGGAGATCGCCCGGACCAAGTGGCCGGACCTGAACGCCTCCGACATGGACGCGGCGGTGCGCTCCATCGCCGGTACCGCGCGGAGCATGGGCATCGACGTGGAGGGGGTCTAAGCCATGGCCAAGCTGACCAAGCGGCAGAAGCAGATTCGCGAGCGCGTGGACCGCAGCCAAGCCTATCCGGTGGACGAGGCGCTGGCTCTGGTGAAGGAGCTGGCCACGGCGCGCTTCCCCGAGAGCATCGACGTTGCGGTTAACCTCGGCGTCGATCCTCGCAAGTCGGATCAGATCGTCCGCGGCTCCACGGTGCTGCCCAACGGTACCGGTAAGTCGATGCGCGTGGCCGTCTTCGCCCAGGGCGAGAACGCCGACGCCGCGCAGGCCGAGGGTGCCGACGCCGTCGGCATGGACGACTTGGCCGAGCGCATGCAGGGCGGCGAGCTCGACTACGACGTGGTGATCGCCTCGCCGGACGCCATGGGGGTGGTCGGCAAGCTCGGTCCGGTCCTCGGCCCGCGCGGGCTGATGCCCAACCCGAAGACCGGCACCGTCTCCGCCGACGTCGCAGGCGCCGTGCGCAACGCCAAGGCCGGGCAGGTGCGCTACCGCACCGATCGGGGGGGCGTGATCCACTCCGCGATCGGGCGCGCCAACTTCGACGACCAGGCCCTGCGCGAGAACCTGGACGCGCTGCTGGCCGACCTGAACAAGCTCAAGCCGAGCACCTCCAAGGGTGTCTACATCAAGCAGGTCACCGTGTCCTCGACCATGGGCGCCGGTGTCCGCGTCGATAAGGGCACCCTCGGAGTGTGATCCGGAACCTTGGCGGGCCGTGCTGCGGCCCGCCGGACCTGGCCGGCACGGAGGCCGGCCCGGCTGTCTGACAGCGACAGCCGTCCGAGACCGCCGGTGCCCTGCGGGGCTTAAAGGGGAGACCCGCCTGCGTAGACGGTGGCGCAAGCGAGGAGCCTGCACTTCGCCACCGTGAAGCCGACTCGAGAGAGTCGATTCGCGTATCCCAACCACGGGGTGCGCACCATCGGCTCCCGGGAGGCGACTTCCGAGGAGATCAACCTTCCCAGGAGACAGACGATGGGACTGAGTCTGGAGCAGAAAAAGGCGATGGTGCAGGAGGTGGCTGCGGTGGCCCAAGAGGCCCTGACCGCGGTCTCCGCCGAGTACCGGGGCCTGACTGCCGGGGAGATGGACGAGCTGCGCGCCCAGGCGCGTGAGCAGGGCGTCTACCTCCGCGTGGTCAAGAACACCCTGGCCCGGCGGGCAGTGGCCGGCACCGACTTTGAATGCATGACCGAGGGCTTCTACGGGCCGCTCCTGCTGGCGTTCTCGCAGGACGACCCGGGTGCGGCGGCGCGTCTGGTGCGCGACTACCGCAAGAAGAACGAGGCGCTGGTCGTGCGCAACGTGGCGTTCGGCGGCACGCTGTACGGTGCCGAGCACCTCGAGCGGCTGGCCAGCCTGCCGACCCGCGATGAGGCCCTGTCGAAGCTCATGGCGACCATGCGTGCCCCGGTCCAGAAGCTCGCCACCACCACCAACGAGGTGCCGGGCAAGCTGGTGCGGACCCTGGCCGCCGTGCGCGACGCCAAGCAGGCTGCCTGACCTGGCCATACGCCACCGGACCCGCAGGGGTCCACTCGCTGATTACTGAATAGGAGAGACACAGATGGCCGCTTCGAAAGACGAGATCCTTGAGTCCATTGCCAACATGAGCGTCATGGAGGTCGTGGAGCTCATCGAGGCGATGGAAGAGAAGTTCGGCGTCACCGCGGCCGCGGCCGTGGCCGCTGCGCCCGCTGCCGGCGGTGGTGGCGGCGACGAGGGCGCCGCCGCCGAGGAGCAGACCGAGTTCGACGTGATCCTCAGCTCCCACGGCGACAACAAGGTCGGCGTCATCAAGGCCGTGCGCGGCGTGACCGGCCTGGGCCTGAAGGAGGCGAAGGAGGTCGTCGAGGGCTGCCCCGCGCCGATCAAGGAAGGCGCCTCCAAGGAAGAGGCCGACGACATCAAGGCCAAGCTGGAAGAGGCGGGGGCGAGCGTCGAGCTCAAGTGAGCTGGACCGAGCAACCGTCCAAGCGGATGTAAGCGCGGGCTGGCGGCCGGGAGGCCGCCGGCCTTCGCCTGTTGATACTGCATCACCGAATAACGCAGAGACCCTTCGGGGCGCCTGACAAGGCAACGTTACGCCCGGAGCGGTCCCTTTGGCAACGCTGTCCGCGGGAATCCGCGGTCTGGTTCGAGAAGCTGCTCAAGCGCTGAGGAAGCCCGATGGCCTATTCGTTCACCGAGAAGAAGCGCATCCGCAAGGACTTCGGGAAGCTCCCGAATATCCTCGATGTCCCCTACCTGCTGGCGACCCAGGTCGACTCGTACCGGCAGTTCCTGCAGGACGAGGTCAGCGAAGACGAGCGCGACACCGAGGTAGGCCTCGAGGGCGCGTTCCGGTCGGTCTTCCCGATCCAGAGCCACTCCGGGAACGCCGAACTGCAGTACGTCTCGTACCGCATCGGCGACCCGCCGTTCGACGTCAAGGAGTGCCAGAGCCGTGGGCTGACCTACGCCGCGCCGCTGCGCATGCTGGTGCGTCTGGCGCTCTATGACAAGGAGGGCGGCGGCGTCAAGGACATCAAGGAGCAGGAGGTCTACATGGGCGAGATGCCCCTGATGACCTCCACCGGCACCTTCGTGGTCAACGGCACCGAGCGCGTGATCGTCAACCAGCTCCACCGCTCGCCGGGTGTCTTCTTCGACCACGACAAGGGCAAGAGCCACTCCTCCGGCAAGCTGCTCTTCTCGGCGCGCGTCATCCCGTACCGCGGCTCTTGGCTCGACTTCGAGTTCGACCCCAAGGACACGATCTACGTGCGCATCGACCGCCGGCGAAAGCTGCCGGCGACGATCCTGCTGCGTGCCCTCGGCTACACGCCCGAGGAGATGCTCTACGCCTTCTTCGATACCGACCGCTTCCACCTGGGCAGCGGCAACAAGGTCGTGCTCGATCTGGTGCCTGAGCGCCTGCGCGGCGAGACCGCCAGCTTCGATATCGTCGCCGGCGGCGAGACCATCGTCGAGTCGGGCCGGCGGGTCACTGCGCGGCACGTCAAGCAGCTGCAGAAGTCCGGCGTCGAGCAGCTCGAGGTGCCCGAGGACTACCTCACCGGCAAGATCCTCGCCCACGACGTCGTCGACCCGGCCACCGGCGAGCTCCTCGCCGAGGCCAACGCTACGCTGACGCCGGAGATCACCCAGTCGTTCTTCGACGCCGGCATCCGCGAGATCGAGACGCTGTTCGTCAACGACCTCGACCGCGGCCCGTACATGTCCACCACCCTGGCCGCCGACGCCACCCGCAGCCAGATGGAGGCGCTGGTCGAGATCTACCGCATGATGCGTCCCGGCGAGCCGCCGACCAAGGACGCCGCGGAGAACCTCTTCCACACCCTGTTCTTCACCAGCGACCGCTACGATCTGTCGCCGGTGGGGCGGATGAAGTTCAACCTGCGCGTCGGCCGCGACGAGGTCCGTGGCCCGGGCATCCTCTTCGACGGCAAGTACTTCGCGGGCCTCGGCAACGAGGACAAGGACGCCGCTGACCTGCTCGAGCGTTACGGCGAGAGCTCCGATATCCTCGACGTGCTCCGCGAGCTGATCGACATCCGCAACGGCAACGGCCAGGTCGACGACATCGACCACCTGGGCAACCGCCGCGTGCGCTCCGTCGGTGAGATGGCCGAGAATGTCTTCCGAGTCGGCTTGGTGCGCGTCGAGCGTGCCGTCAAGGAGCGCCTCTCCCTGGCTGAGAGCGAGGGGCTGATGCCCCAGGAGCTGATCAACGCGAAGCCGGTGGCCGCGGCCATCAAGGAGTTCTTCGGCTCCTCGCAGCTGTCGCAGTTCATGGACCAGAACAACCCGCTCTCCGAGGTGACCCACAAACGGCGCATCTCGGCACTGGGCCCCGGCGGCCTGACCCGCGAGCGGGCGGGCTTCGAGGTCCGTGACGTGCACCCGACCCACTACGGTCGCGTCTGCCCGATCGAGACGCCGGAGGGGCCGAACATCGGCCTGATCAACTCGCTGGCCGTCTACGCCCAGGCCAACCGCTACGGCTTTCTCGAGACCGCCTACCGCAAAATCGTCGACGGTCAGGTCACCGATCAGGTGGAGTACCTCTCGGCGATCGAGGAGTCGCGCTACGTCATCGCGCAGGCCAACGCCCGCGTGGACGAGAACGGCCACCTTGCCGACGACCTGATCTCGTGCCGTCACCAGAACGAGTTCACCATGGCCACGGCGGACCGCGTCCAGTACATGGACGTCTCGCCGCGCCAGATCGTGTCGGTGGCCGCCTCGCTGGTGCCGTTCCTCGAGCACGACGACGCCAACCGCGCGCTGATGGGTGCGAACATGCAGCGCCAGGCCGTGCCGACGCTGCGTGCCGACAAGCCGCTGGTGGGCACCGGCATGGAGCGCACCGTCGCCCGTGACTCCGGCGTCATCGTCACCGCCGAGCGCGGCGGCGTCGTCGAGCAGGTCGACTCGAGCCGGATCGTCGTGCGCGTCGACGACGACGAGACCACCCCGGGCGAGCCGGGCGTCGACATCTACAGCCTGACCAAGTACACCCGTTCCAACCAGAACACCTGCTTCAGCCAGAAGCCGCTGGTACACGTCGGCGATCACGTCGCCCGGGGCGACGCCCTGGCGGACGGGCCGTCCACGGACATGGGCGAGCTGGCCCTGGGCCAGAACATGCTCGTCGCCTTCATGCCGTGGAATGGCTACAACTTCGAGGACTCGATCCTCATCTCCGAGAAGCTGGTCAAGGAGGATCGCTACACCTCCGTCCACATCGAGGAGCTGACCTGCGTCGCCCGGGACACCAAGCTCGGCAGTGAGGAGATCACCGCCGACATCCCCAACGTCTCCGAGTCGGCCCTTTCCCGCCTCGATGAGTCGGGCATCGTCTACATCGGTGCGGAGGTCAAGGCCGGTGACATCCTCGTCGGCAAGGTCACGCCCAAGGGCGAGACCCAGCTGACGCCGGAGGAGAAGCTGCTGCGGGCGATCTTCGGTGAGAAGGCCTCCGACGTGAAGGACACCTCGCTGCGTGTGCCCACCGGCATGGACGGCACCGTCATCGACGTCCAGGTCTTCACCCGCGACGGCGTCGAGAAGGACGAGCGCGCCCGCGCCATCGAGCGCGAGGAGATTGCCCGGGTGCGCAAGGACCTCGACGACGAGAAGCGCATCTTCGAGGACGACGCCTACGCCCGGCTCGAGAAGCTGCTCGTCGGCAAGGTTGCCGAGGGCGGTCCCAAGGGGCTGGGCAGCGGCGCCGAGGTCACCGAGGCGTATCTGCAGGACCTGCCGCGTGAGCGCTGGTTCGAGATCCGCATGCGCGACGAGGAGGTCAACCAGCAGCTCGAGGCCGTGCGCCACCAGCTGGAGACCCAGAACGACCGCTTCGAGCGTCGCTTCCAGGAGAAGAAGGAGAAGATCACGGCCGGTGACGACCTCTCTCCGGGCGTGCTCAAGACCGTCAAGGTCCATCTGGCCGTCAAGCGCCGCCTGCAGCCCGGCGACAAGTTCGCCGGCCGCCACGGCAACAAGGGCGTGATCTCCATGATCGTCCCCGAAGAGGACATGCCCTTCATGGACGACGGCACGCCGGTGGAGGTCGTCCTGTCGCCGCTCGGTGTCCCGTCGCGGATGAACGTCGGGCAGGTGCTCGAGACCCACCTCGGTTGGGCGGCACGTGGGCTCGGCCACCAGATCGGGCAGATGCTCGAGCAGCAGGCCCAGGCCGAGGAGCTGCGCGGCTACCTCTCCGAGATCTACAACGCCTCCGGGCGCAAGGAGGAACTCGAGACGCTCACGGAGGCCGAACTCCATGAGCTCTGCCGCAACCTGAGCGGCGGCGTGCCCGTGGCCTCGCCGGTGTTCGACGGCGCCAACGAGGCGGAGATCAAGCGCTGGCTGAAGCTCGCCGGCCTGCCCGAGTCGGGTCAGACCACGCTCTACGACGGGCGCACCGGCGATGCCTTCGACCGGCCGGTGACGGTGGGCTACATGTACATGCTCAAGCTCAACCACCTGGTCGACGACAAGGTTCACGCCCGCGCCACCGGGCCGTACTCGCTGGTCACCCAGCAGCCGCTGGGCGGCAAGGCGCAGTTCGGTGGTCAGCGCTTCGGCGAGATGGAGGTCTGGGCCCTGGAGGCTTACGGTGCGGCGTACACCCTGCAGGAGATGCTCACCGTCAAGTCCGACGACGTCAGTGGCCGGACCAAGATGTACAAGAACATCGTCGACGGGGACCACCGCATGGAGGCCGGTATGCCGGAGTCGTTTAACGTCCTGGTCAAGGAGATCCGTTCCCTGGGCATCAACATCGAACTGGAGAGGGACGACTGACAGCGGCGCTCAGCGCCGGGCGTGCGGCGGCCGCGGTGACCTTCGGGGGCCGTGGCCGGACGTCGCCTGAGCGCTGGCGTACCGATTCAGATGCCCGGGGCCGATGCCCCGGGGTCCGAGCCGCCGGGCTAGCGGCGGCGACCTGAGATCAACGCGCGAGCGGGCAGCAGACATGAGAGATCTTCTCAACCTTTTCAAGCAGCCGGGTGCTCAGCTGGAGGACTTCGACGCGATCCGTATCGGGCTGGCATCGCCCGAGATGATCCGTTCCTGGTCCTACGGCGAGGTCAAGAAGCCGGAGACCATCAACTACCGCACCTTCAAGCCGGAGCGCGACGGGCTCTTCTGCGCCAAGATCTTCGGCCCGGTGAAGGACTACGAGTGCCTGTGCGGCAAGTACAAGCGGCTCAAGCACCGGGGCGTGGTCTGCGAGAAGTGCGGTGTCGAGGTGACCGTCGCCAAGGTGCGCCGCGAGCGCATGGGGCATATCGACCTGGCCAGCCCGGTGGCCCACATCTGGTTCCTCAAGAGCCTGCCGTCGCGCATCGGCCTGCTGCTGGACATGACCCTGCGCGACGTCGAGCGGGTGCTCTACTTCGAGGCGTACATCGTCATTGAGCCCGGCATGACCCCGCTCGAGCAGGGGCAGTTGCTGACCGACGAGCAGTACCTCGAGGCCGTCGAGGAGCACGGCGACGAGTTCGACGCCCGCATGGGTGCCGAGGCGGTGCTCGAGATCCTCAAGGGCATGGACCTGGAGGCCGAGGCGCGCCGGCTGCGTGACGACATCGAGGCCACCGGTTCCGAGTCCAAGATCAAGCGCCTGTCCAAGCGGCTCAAGCTGCTCGAGGCGTTCCTCGAGTCCGGCAACAAGCCCGAGTGGCTGATCATGACCGTCCTGCCGGTCCTGCCGCCGGACCTGCGCCCGCTGGTGCCGCTCGACGGCGGTCGCTTCGCCACCTCGGATCTCAACGATCTGTACCGGCGGGTGATCAACCGCAACAACCGCCTCAAGCGGCTGTTGGAGCTGGCCGCACCGGACATCATCGTGCGCAACGAGAAGCGCATGCTCCAGGAGTCCGTCGACGCCCTGCTCGACAACGGCCGCCGCGGCCGGGCGATCACCGGCACCAACAAGCGCCCGCTCAAGTCCCTGGCCGACATGATCAAGGGCAAGCAGGGGCGCTTCCGGCAGAACCTGCTGGGCAAGCGCGTCGACTACTCCGGCCGTTCCGTGATCGTGGTCGGCCCGACGCTGCGCCTGCACCAGTGTGGCCTGCCCAAGCGCATGGCGCTGGAGCTGTTCAAGCCGTTCATCTTCTCCAAGCTGCAGCGCCGCGGCCTGGCCACCACCATCAAGGCGGCCAAGAAGATGGTCGAGCGCGAGACCGGCGAGGTCTGGGACATCCTCGACGAGGTCATCCGCGAGCACCCGGTGCTGCTCAACCGCGCACCGACGCTCCACCGCCTCGGCATCCAGGCCTTCGAGCCGGTGCTCATCGAGGGCAAGGCCATCCAGCTCCACCCGCTGGTATGCACCGCCTACAACGCCGACTTCGACGGCGACCAGATGGCGGTGCACGTGCCGCTGTCGCTCGAGGCGCAGCTCGAGTCGCGGGCGATGATGATGTCCACCAACAACATCCTCTCGCCGGCCTCGGGTGAGCCGATCATCGTCCCCTCCCAGGACGTGGTGCTGGGCATCTACTACATGACCCGCGAGCGCGTGAACGCCCGCGGTGAGGGGATGCGGCTGTCCGGTGTCGAAGAGGTCCACCGCGCCTACCAGACCGGCGCCGCCGAACTCGGTGCGCGGATCGAGGTGCGCGTCCGCGAGCGCGTCTTCGACGACACCGGCGAGCTGGTCGAGCGCGTTCAACGCCGGCAGACCACCATCGGGCGTGCCCTGCTGTTCGACATCGTCCCTGACGGCCTGCCCTTCGAGGCCGTCGACCGCGAGCTCGACAAGAAGGGCATCTCCGGGCTGGTTAACGCTTGCTACCGCCGCGTCGGCCTCAAGGGCACGGTCATCTTCGCCGACCAGCTGATGTACACAGGCTTCTTCTACTCCACCAAGGCCGGCGTCTCCATCGGCGTTGACGACATGGAGGTGCCTACGGACAAGGAGGAGGCCCTGCGCTCGGCCGAGGAGGAGGTCCGCGAGATCGAGGACCAGTACGCCTCCGGGCTCGTTACCAGCGGCGAGCGTTACAACAAGGTCGTCGACATCTGGGCGCACACCAACGACCAGGTCGCCGGCGCCATGATGGAGAAGATGGGCAAGGAGACGGTCATCGATGCCGAGGGCAACGAGACCGAGCAGAAGTCCCTGAACTCCATCTTCATCATGGCGGACTCCGGTGCCCGTGGCTCGGCCGCGCAGATCCGCCAGCTCGCCGGCATGCGCGGCCTGATGGCCAAACCCGACGGTTCGATCATCGAGACGCCGATCACGGCCAACTTCCGCGAGGGCCTCAACGTCCTGCAGTACTTCATCTCCACCCACGGCGCCCGGAAGGGCCTGGCCGATACGGCGCTCAAGACGGCCAACTCCGGCTACCTGACCCGCCGCCTGGTGGACGTCTCGCAGGACCTGGTGGTCACCGAGGAAGACTGCGGCACCACCGATGGCCTCGTGCAGACCCCGATCATCGAGGGCGGGGACGTCGTCGAGACCCTCGCCGAGCGGGTGCTCGGCCGCGTCGTGGCCGAGGACGTGGCGGTGCCCGGCAGCACCGAGATCGCCGTCGAGGCCGGCACGTTGCTCGACGAGGACTGGGTCGAGCGCCTTGAGCGTATGGGTGTGGACGAGATCAAGGTCCGCTCTGCGGTCACCTGCGAGACCCGCCACGGCGTCTGCGCCAAGTGCTACGGCCGTGACCTGGCCCGTGGCCATGGCGTCAACATCGGCGAGGCCGTCGGCGTCATCGCCGCGCAGTCCATCGGCGAGCCTGGCACGCAGCTGACCATGCGCACCTTCCACATCGGCGGTGCCGCCTCGCGGGCGGCCGCCGTCTCCCAGGTGGAGGTGCGCAATACCGGCAAGGCGCGGCTGCACAACATCAAGACCGTGCAGCACCACTCCGGCAGCTATGTGGCCGTCTCTCGCTCCGGCGAGCTCACCGTCATGGACGAGTACGGCCGCGAGCGCGAGCGCTACAAGATCCCCTACGGCGCCGTGCTGAGCGTCGGCGACGAGGATCCCGTCGAGGCCGGCCAGGTGGTGGCCAACTGGGACCCCCACACCCACCCGATCGTCACCGAGGTGGACGGGTACGTCCGCTTCCACGACTTCGTCGAGGGGGTCACCGTGCAGCGTGAGGTCGACGAGGTCACCGGCCTGTCGAGCCTCGTGGTCACCGATCCGAAGAGTCGCGGGACCGGCGAGCACAAGCGCCAGGTCACCGACGCCAACGGCAAGGTCACCGAGGAGCGGGTCGCCTACAAGGACCTGCGCCCGATGATCAAGCTCGTCGACGGCGACGGCAACGACTTGAACATCGCCGGCACGCAGATCCCGGCCCACTACTACCTGCCGGCTGGTGCCATTGTCTCGCTGGAGGACAACGCCGAAGTCCGCGTGGGTGACGCCCTGGCGCGCATCCCGCAGGAGGCGTCCAAGACCCGTGACATCACCGGCGGTCTGCCGCGGGTGGCCGACCTGTTCGAGGCGCGTAAGCCCAAGGAGCCGGCGATCCTCGCCGAGGCCTCCGGCACCGTCGGCTTCGGCAAGGAGACCAAGGGCAAGCAGCGGCTGATCATCACCAAGGCCGACGGCGAGACCCACGAGGAGCTCATCCCCAAGTGGCGGAACGTCACCGTCTTCGAGGGCGAGCACGTGGAGAAGGGCGAGACCATCGCCGATGGCGAGCCCAACCCCCACGACATCCTGCGGCTGCTCGGCGTGACCAAGCTTGCCGAGTACATCGTCCAGGAGATCCAGGACGTCTTCCGCCTCCAGGGCGTGGGCATCAACGACAAGCACATCGAGGTGATCGTCCGCCAGATGCTGCGCAAGACCATCGTCTCCGACCCGGGCGATTCGCTCTACCTCAAGGGCGAGCAGGTCGACCGGGCCAAGCTGCTCGAAGAGAACGAGCGGCTCGAGGCGCAGAGCAAGCAGCCGGCCCAATGGGAGCCGTCGCTGCTGGGCATCACCAAGGCGTCGCTGTCCACCGAGTCGTTCATCTCGGCGGCCTCCTTCCAGGAGACCACCCGGGTGCTCACCGAGGCGGCGACCCGCGGCATCCGAGACGACCTGCGTGGCCTGAAGGAGAACGTCATCGTCGGCCGGCTCATCCCGGCGGGCACCGGATTCGCCTACCACGCCGCGCGGCGCCAGGAGGCCCCCGGTCCGGTGGCGACGCCGGAGCAGCAGGCCGAGGAGGTCTTCGCCTCGCTCGGTCAGGGCGAAGGCGCGGATTCCTCCGGTCCCTCCGGCGAGGAGGCCGGGCCCGAGGCCGAATAGCCCCGAGCAACCGCAACGCAAGCCGTGCGCCCCGGGGTGGTCCCGGGGCGTGTCATTGACAAGGGCGCGGGATCACCCTAGAATGCCGCGTCTTCGACAGGCCGGCCATCCGGCCTGTCGTTTTTGGGTCGGTACGGAGCGCAAAACCCTATGGCGACAGTGAACCAGTTGGTGCGCAAAGGTCGCACCAAGCGCACCGCGAAGAGCAGTGTGCCGGCGCTGGAGGCGAGTCCTCAGAAGCGCGGCGTATGCACTCGCGTCTACACCACCACGCCGAAGAAGCCGAACTCCGCGCTGCGGAAGGTGGCGCGTGTGCGTCTGACCAACGGTTACGAGGTGGCCTCCTACATCGGTGGTGAGGGTCACAACCTCCAGGAGCACTCGGTCGTCCTCATTCGTGGCGGGCGTGTCAAGGACCTGCCTGGTGTGCGCTACCACGTCGTCCGCGGTGCCGCGGATACGGCGGGTGTCGACAAGCGCCGGCAGGGTCGTTCCAAGTACGGCGCCAAGCGCCCGAAGAAGAAGTAACGGGACTCAGTCATGCCTAGGAGACGAGAAGTACCCAAGCGCAAGGTCCTGCCCGATCCCAAGTACGGGAGTGAGGTCCTGACCAAATTCGTCAACATGGTCATGAGCGACGGCAAGCGCTCGGTGGCCGAGCGAATCCTCTACGGGGCCCTGGAGCGCATCGGCGCCAAGCACGACGATCCGATCGAGGTCATGGAGACCGCGCTCGAGAACGTCAAGCCGCGGGTCGAGGTCAAGTCCCGGCGCGTCGGTGGCGCTACGTATCAGGTCCCGGTCGAGGTCCGCCCCGAGCGGCGCCAGACCCTCGCCATGCGCTGGCTGCTCGAGGCGGCCCGCAAGCGCGGCGAGAAGACCATGGCCGCGCGCATGGCCAACGAGATGCTTGAGGCGGCGGAGAGTCGCGGGACGGCCGTGAAAAAGCGTGAAGACACGCACCGCATGGCCGAGGCCAACAAGGCCTTCTCGCACTACCGCTGGTAAACGCAGAAACACGCTTCAAAACGGGGTATTCCACCGTGGCACGCAAGACACCCATCGAGCGCTATCGGAACATCGGCATCGCCGCTCACATCGATGCCGGCAAGACCACCACCACCGAGCGCATCCTGTTTTACACCGGTGTCTCGCACAAGATGGGTGAGACCCATGACGGTGCGGCGACCATGGACTGGATGTCCCAGGAACAGGAGCGTGGCATCACCATTACGTCCGCCGCGACCACCTGCTTCTGGCGCGGCATGGACCAGCAGTACCCCGAGACCCGGATCAACATCATCGACACCCCGGGTCACGTCGACTTCACCATCGAGGTGGAGCGCTCGCTGCGGGTGCTCGACGGCGCCGTCGCCG
Organism: Halorhodospira halophila; assembly: GCF_016653405.1. Classification (NCBI taxonomy): domain Bacteria; kingdom Pseudomonadati; phylum Pseudomonadota; class Gammaproteobacteria; order Chromatiales; family Ectothiorhodospiraceae; genus Halorhodospira; species Halorhodospira halophila. The sequence continues at coordinate 26,795 of NZ_NHSN01000015.1, read as the reverse complement.
TGTTCTGTGCCGTCGGTGGCGTGGAGCCGCAGTCCGAGACGGTCTGGCGCCAGGCCAACAAGTACGGCGTGCCGCGCATGGCGTTCGTCAACAAGATGGACCGCGCTGGCGCCGACTTCTCGCGTGTGGTCAGCCAGATCCGCGAGCGGCTCGGTTCCCAGGCGGTGCCGATCCAGCTGCCCATTGGCGCCGAGGACCAGTTCGAGGGCATCATCGACCTGCTGCGCATGTCCGCCATCTACTGGGACCGCGACGAGCAGGGCATGACCTACTCCGAGCGGGAGATCCCGGAAGAGCTCAGGGCCGACGCCGAGGCCGCCCGCGAGGAGATGGTCGAGGCCGCCGCCGAGGCGGACGAAGAGCTGATGGACAAGTACCTCAACGAAGGGGAACTGTCCCACGACGACATCAAGCGTGGCTTGCGCCAGCGCACCCTGAACACCGAGATCGTGCTGTGCATGTGCGGCTCGGCGTTCAAGAACAAGGGCGTTCAGACGCTGCTCGACGCCGTCATCGAATTCCTGCCGGCGCCCAACGAGGTCCCGGCCATCGAGGGTGTGCTCGATGACGAAGAGACCGTGGTCACCCGCGAGTCCAGCGACGATCAGCCCTTCGCGGCGCTGGCGTTCAAGATCGCCAACGATCCGTACGTCGGCAACCTCACGTTCTTCCGCGTCTACTCCGGCGTGCTAAGCTCCGGCGACGCGGTCTTCAACCCGGTCAAGGGCAAGAAGGAGCGCATCGGCCGTCTGCTGCAGATGCACTCCAACCAGCGCGAGGAGATCAAGGAGGTCCGCGCCGGCGACATCGCCGCCGCTGTCGGCCTGAAGGATGTCACCACCGGTGACACCCTGTGCGATCCGAGCAACAAGGTCACGCTCGAGCGCATGGAGTTCCCCGAGCCGGTGATCGCCGTTGCCGTCGAGCCGAAGACGCGCAGTGATCAAGAGAAGATGGGCCAGGCCCTCGGCCGGCTGGCGCAGGAGGATCCGTCCTTCCGCGTGCGCACCGACGAGGAGTCCGGGCAGACCATCATCTCCGGCATGGGTGAGCTGCACCTGGATATCATCGTCGACCGCCTCAAGCGGGAGTTCAAGGTCGAGGCCAACGTCGGCGCGCCGCAGGTCGCCTACCGCGAGACCATCCGTAAGCAGGTCGAGCAGGAAGGCAAGTTCGTGCGCCAGTCCGGTGGCCGCGGCCAGTACGGTCACGTGCACATCCGCATGAAGCCGCAGGAGCGTGGCGACGGCTACAACTTCGAGAGCAAGATCGTCGGCGGCGTGGTGCCCAAGGAGTACGTGCCGTCGGTCGACCACGGCTGTCGCGAGGTCATGGAAGAGGGCGTGCTCGCCGGCTACCCGGTGGTCGACGTGGCCGTGGAGCTCTACGACGGCTCCTACCACGATGTCGACTCCTCGGAGATGGCGTTCAAGATCGCCGGCTCCATGGCCTTTCGCGAAGGGTTCATGAAGGCGGATCCGGTTCTGCTCGAGCCCGTGATGAAGGTCGAGGTGGTCACGCCGGAGGAGTACATGGGCGACGTGGTCGGTGACCTCAACCGTCGGCGTGGCACCGTGCAGAAGATGGAGGACATCCCCAACGGCAAGCAGATCCGTGCCCAGGTGCCGCTGAAGGAGATGTTCGGCTACGCGACGGACCTGCGCTCCAACACCCAGGGGCGTGCCTCCTACGTGATGGAGTTCGAGGAGTATCACGAGGCGCCGGCGAGCATCGCCGATGAAGTGATCAAGAAGGCGTCGTAAGCGTACGTCGCCGTTCAGTTTCAGACGAGAGACCGTACAAGATAAACGAGGTGTGGCGTGTCCAAGGAAAAGTTTGAGCGTAAGAAGCCGCACATCAACGTCGGCACCATCGGTCACGTGGACCATGGCAAGACGACGCTGACTGCGGCCCTGACCAAGGTCCTGGCGGAAGCTCACGGCGGCGACGCCCGCGCGTTCGATCAGATCGACAACGCGCCGGAGGAGCGTGCTCGCGGCATCACGATCGCCACCGCGCACGTGGAGTACGAGTCGGAGAGCCGCCACTACGCCCACGTCGACTGCCCGGGTCACGCCGACTACGTGAAGAACATGATCACCGGCGCGGCGCAGATGGACGGCTCGATCCTGGTGGTCTCCGCCGCCGACGGCCCGATGCCGCAGACGCGTGAGCACATCCTGCTCGCCCGTCAGGTCGGTGTCCCGGCGATCGTGGTCTTCCTGAACAAGGCCGACATGGTCGACGACGCCGAGCTGCTCGAGCTCGTCGAGATGGAGGTCCGCGAGCTGCTGAGCGACTACGACTTCGACGGTGACAACATCCCGGTGGTCACCGGCTCGGCGCTGAAGGCGCTCGAGGGCGACGACTCGGAGATGGGGCGTCCGGCGATCATCAAGCTCGTCGAGGCCATGGACGAGCACATCCCGCAGCCGGAGCGTCCGGTTGACGGCGACTTCCTGATGCCGATCGAGGACGTCTTCTCCATCTCGGGTCGCGGCACGGTGGTCACCGGCCGGGTCGAGCGCGGTGTGATCAAGGTCGGTGAAGAGGTCGAGATCGTCGGCATCACCGAGACGCGCAAGACGACCTGCACCGGCGTCGAGATGTTCCGCAAGCTGCTCGACCAGGGCGAGGCGGGTGACAACATCGGTGCGCTGCTGCGCGGGATCAAGCGCGACGACGTCGAGCGTGGCCAGGTGCTGTGCAAGCCGAAGTCGATCACGCCGCACACGCACTTCGAGGCCGAGGTGTACGTCCTGAGCAAGGACGAGGGTGGCCGGCACACGCCGTTTTTCAACGGCTACCGTCCGCAGTTCTACTTCCGGACGACGGACGTCACGGGTACGGTGACGCTGCCGGAGGGCACCGAGATGGTGATGCCGGGCGATAACGTCAAGATGACGGTTCAGCTGATCGCCCCGATCGCCATGGAGGACGGCCTGCGCTTCGCGATCCGCGAGGGCGGCCGCACCGTCGGCGCCGGCGTCGTCTCCAAGATCATCGAGTAAAGTAGCCATGGCGACCGCAGCGGCAACACAGAACCAGCGTATCCGGATCCGGCTGAAGGCGTTCGATCACCGTCTGATCGATCAGTCCGCCCGGGAAATCGTGGATACCGCGAAGCGGACCGGGGCCCACGTCTGTGGCCCCATCCCGCTTCCGGTCAAGAAGGAGCGGTTTACCGTGCTGACCTCGCCGCACGTCAATAAGGACGCGCGGGACCAGTACGAGATCCGCACCCACAAGCGGCTGATGGACATCATCGACCCGACGGACAAGACGGTCGACGCGCTGATGAAGCTCGACCTGGCCGCCGGTGTCGACGTTCAGATCAAGCTCTACTGACACGTCGAGCCGCCGTATCGACAACGACCGGCGGTGACCGGCGCTCCGGCCGGCAAGCGGCGGGCCGCCCCGCAGGGGCTGCGCGCCGTGCGCCCGCCGGAGTCTATTCGTTCCCGGTGAGCTAGATCCGGGCAGAGAGATTTTGAGGAGACGCGGACGATGGCAATTGGAATCGTCGGTCGCAAGCGCGGCATGACGCGTGTTTTTACCGAAGAAGGGGGCTCGATCCCGGTGACCGTCGTCGAGGCGGACCCGAATCGCGTCACCCAGGTGAAGACCGAGGAGAGTGACGGCTACCGCGCCGTGCAGGTGACCGCCGGCCGGCGCAAGCCGCAGCGCGTGCGCAAGCCCGAGGCGGGGCATTTCGCCCGCGCCGGGGTCGAGGCCGGCCGCGGCGTGTGGGAGTTCCGGCTGGACAAGGGCCAGCGCGCCACGGACGAGGAGCTGCCGGAGGCCGGTGCCTCCATCGAAGTGGGCAGCTTCGAGGCCGGCCAGAAGGTCGACGTCACTGGCACCAGCAAGGGCCGGGGCTTCGCGGGTACGGTGCGTCGACATAACTTCCGGGCCCAGCGCAACACCCACGGCAACTCGAAGTCGCACCGGGTCCCGGGCTCCATCGGCCAGTGCCAGAGCCCCGGGCGCGTGTTCAAGGGCAAGAAGATGGCCGGGCAGATGGGCAATCGGCGCGCCACCGTCCAGAACCTGGAGGTCGTGCGCGTGGATAGCGAGCGCAACCTGCTGCTCATCCGGGGTGCTGTCCCCGGGGCCGTCGGCAGCGACCTGATCGTCCGTCCGGCGAGCAAGGCGTAAGAGGTGACAGGGGGAGCCATGGAGCTCAAGCTCAGTAACGAAAAGGGCGAAGCGGCAGGCCAGCTCGAGGTCTCGGATCAGACCTTCGACGCGCCGTTCCGCGAATCGCTCGTCCACCAGGTGGTTACCGCCCACCTCGCCGGGGCGCGTGCCGGGACCAAGGCACAGAAGACGCGCAGCGAGGTCGCCGGCGGTGGCAAGAAGCCCTGGCGTCAGAAAGGCACGGGCAACGCGCGTGCCGGCACCATCCGCAGCCCGCTGTGGCGCGGCGGCGGCCAGACCTTCGCGGCTAAACCGCGGGACTTCTCGCAGAAGGTCAACCGCAAGATGTACCGGGGCGCCATGCGCTCGATCCTGTCCGAGCTGGCCCGCCAGGACCGCCTGGTGGTCGTCCAGCAGCTGACGGTCGACGCGCCCAAGACCCAGGCGCTCAAGGCGCGCCTGGACGGGCTCGGCGTGAGCGAGGGGTTGATCGTGGTCGACGAGATCGATACCAACCTCGCACTTGCCGCCCGTAACCTGCCGCGCCTGGGCGTGGTTGACGCCGCCGGCGTCGATCCGGCGAGCTTGGTCGGCGCCGAGCGGGTGGTGATCACCGAGTCCGCCATCCGCCGTGTCGAGGAGTGGCTGTCATGAACCAGGAAAGACTCTATACCGTGCTTCGTGGCCCGCACATCTCCGAGAAGAGCACGGTCATCGCCGACGGCGCCGGCCAGGTGGTCTTCCAGGTGGCGCCCGACGCCAACAAGAAGGAAATCAAGGCCGCCGTCGAAAAGCTGTTCGATGTGCAAGTCACCGGCGTGCGCACGGTCAACGCCAAGGGCAAGCGCAAGCGCTTCGGCATGATCCGTGGCCGCCGCCGGGATTGGAAGAAGGCATACGTCACCCTCGCCGAGGGACAGGACATCGACTTCCTCGGTGGGGAGTAAGGAGAGCCAGTCATGGCACTAGTCAAGAGCAAGCCGACGTCTCCGGGCCGGCGCTTCGTCGTCAAGACGAAAGACGCCCGGCTGCACCAGGGTGGGCCTTATGAGCCCCTGGTGGTGCAAAAGACCAAGTCCGGCGGGCGCAACAGCGACGGCCGCATCACCACGCGCCATCGTGGCGGTGGTCACAAGCAGCGCTACCGCCTGATTGACTTCAAGCGGAACAAAACCGGGGTGCCGGGCAAGGTCGAACGACTCGAGTACGACCCGAATCGTTCCGCGAATATCGCTCTGGTCCTTTATCAAGACGGCGAGAGAAGGTATATTATCGCGCCTCGTGGCGTTGAACCTGGCTCGCCGATCCAGAGCGGGCGCGACGCCGCCATCAAGCCGGGCAACGCCCTGCCGCTGCGCAACATCCCGGTCGGTACGCAGGTGCACTGCGTCGAGCTCAAGCCCGGTAAGGGGGCGCAGCTCGCCCGCTCAGCCGGTGCCAGCGTGCAGATCGTCGCCCGCGAAAGCGGTATGGCGACCCTGCGCCTTCGCTCAGGCGAGATGCGCCGCGTTCCCGCCGACTGCATGGCGACGGTGGGCGAGGTTGGCAACGCCGAGCACAGCCTGCGCAACCTCGGCAAGGCGGGCGCCAAGCGCCACCTGGGCGTGCGTCCGACCGTCCGTGGTGTCGCCATGAACCCGGTTGATCACCCGCACGGCGGCGGCGAGGGCCGCACCGCAGGCGGGCGTCACCCGGTCTCGCCGTGGGGTATGCCTACCAAGGGGCATAAGACCCGCAAGAACAAGCGCACCGATAAGTACATCGTGCGCCGACGGAAGCGTTGAGGGGTAAAGAATCGTGCCACGCTCGACCAAGAAAGGGCCGTTCATCGACCACCACCTGCTGAAGAAGGTGGAAGAGGCGAATGCCAACAACAGCAAGCGGCCGATCAAGACCTGGTCGCGTCGCTCGGTGGTGATGCCGGATATGGTCGGGCTCACCATCGCCATCCACAACGGGCGCCAGCATGTTCCCGTGCTGATCAACGAGAACATGGTTGGCCACAAGCTGGGCGAGTTTGCGGCGACGCGTACCTTCCGCGGCCACGCCGCGGACAAGAAGTCGAAGCGATAACGGGAGCGCGCCATGGAGACCCAAGCAAAACTGCGTTTCTCGCGTGTCTCGCCGCAAAAGGCCCGGCTTGTTGCCGATCAGATTCGCGGGCTGCCGGTGGACGACGCGCTGCGGACCCTCGAGTACAGCCCGCGCAAGGCCGCGGAGATCGTGCGTAAGGTGCTCGAGTCGGCGGTTGCGAACGCAGAGCACAATGATGGTGCCGACATCGACGAGCTGCGCGTAGCGCGGATCATGGTCGATGAGGGCCCGACGATGAAGCGAATTCAGCCGCGCGCCAAAGGGCGTGCCAACCGAATCCTCAAGCGGACCAGCCACATTACCGTGGCGGTCGCCGAGGACTGAAGCGGATCAAGCGAGAGAGGCCGGCATGGGAAACAAGACCCATCCCACGGGGTTTAGGCTGGGCGTCACCGAAGACTGGCGTTCCATGTGGTACGCCGATAGCGCGAACTTCGGCAAGTACCTCAACACCGACCTGGAGGTGCGGGAGTTCATTCGTGAGCGCCTGAAGAACGCCTCCGTGAGTCGCATCCAGATCGAGCGCCCGGCGAAGAACGCCCTGGTTACGATCCATACCGCCCGCCCGGGCATCGTGATCGGCAAGAAGGGTGAGGACATCGATCGGCTTCGCGGTGAGGTGGCGGCCCGGATGGGCGTGCCGGTGCACATCAATATCGAGGAGATCCGCAAGCCGGAAGCCGACGCCAACCTGGTGGCCGAGGGCATCGCCGGGCAGCTGGAGCGCCGCGTCATGTTCCGGCGGGCCCTCAAGCGGGCTGTCGGCAACGCCCAGCGCGTCGGCGCCCAGGGGATCAAGGTGCAGGTTTCGGGGCGGCTGAACGGCTCCGAGATCGCCCGGACCGAGTGGTATCGCGAGGGCCGCGTGCCGCTGCACACCCTCCGTGCGGACATCGACTACGGCTTTGCGGAGGCGATGACCACGTACGGCGTCATCGGTGTAAAGGTCTGGATCTTCAAGGGCGAGATCATCGACACCGACAACGAAGGGGCCCCTGCCGAGCGCGTCAAGCGCGCCGCGGCTGCCCAGGGCTGAGCGGACGGGAGCGCGTAAGCGATGTTACAGCCGAAACGGACCAAGTACCGCAAGAAGCAAAAGGGCCGCTGCTCGGGCCTCGCGACCCGCGGTGATCGCGTGAGCTTCGGCGAGTTCGGCCTCAAGGCAACCACTCGCGGACCCATCACCTCGCGGCAGATCGAGGCCGCGCGGCGTGCGATCAACCGCTACATCCGCCGGGGCGGCAAGATCTGGATCCGGGTCTTCCCGGATAAGCCGGTCACTGAAAAGCCGCTCGAGGTCCGGATGGGCAAGGGCAAGGGCAACGTGGATCACTGGTGCGAGCCGATCGCGCCCGGTCGCGTCCTCTATGAGATCGAGGGCGTGTCCGAGGAAGTCGCCCGCGAGGCCTTCCGGCGCGCGGCGGCGAAGCTGCCGGTGAAGACCACCTTCGTGAACCGGACGGTGATGTGATGAAGGCGAGCGAGCTGCGCGAAAAGAAAACCGAGGAACTCGAGAACGAGCTGCTCGAGCGCCGCAAGGAACAGTTCAATCTGCGGATGCAGAAGGCCAGCGGTCAGCTGGCCCGGACCGATCAGCTCGGCAAGGTGCGCCGCGACGTCGCGCGCATCAAGACCGTGCTCAACGAGCGTAAGCGTGCGGAGCGGCAGGCATGAGTGAAGAGAAAAACACCCGCACCGTGAACGGGCGCGTGGTCAGCAACAAGATGGACAAGACCCTCACCGTGCTGGTCGAGCGCCGCGTGAAGCACCCGCTGTACGGCAAGTTCATCCGGCGGTCGACCAAGCTCCACGCCCACGATGAGCAAAACGAGGGGCGCGAAGGCGACTGGGTCTCCATCCAGGAGTGCCGTCCGCTGTCGAAGAACAAGACCTGGCGGCTGGTGAAGGTGCTGGAGCGGGCCGCGAGCTAAGCGCGCGGAAGTGCCCCGCAAGGGGGCGAGCAAGAACAAGAGCGGGTGAAGCGTCATGATCCAGATGGAAAGCCTCCTCAAAGCGGCGGACAACAGCGGCGCCCGGCAGGTGCAGTGCATCAAGGTGCTGGGCGGCTCCAAGCGCCGCTATGCGGGGATTGGTGATATCGTCAAGGTCAGCGTCAAGGACGCGATCCCGCGGGGGCGCGTCAAAAAGGGCGAGGTCTACAACGCTGTAGTCGTCCGCAGCAAGCGAGGCGTGCGCCGGGCCGACGGGTCGAAGATCCGTTTTGACGGCAACGCGGCGGTGCTGCTGAACAACAATCTGCAGCCGATCGGCACGCGTGTCTTTGGCCCGGTGACCCGTGAGCTGCGCAACGAGCGCTTCATGCGGATCATTTCCCTGGCGCCCGAAGTACTGTAGGCGAGGTCATCATGCGCAAGATTCGTACGGGCGACGAGGTCATCGTCATCGCCGGAAAAGACAAGGGGCGTCGTGGCCGGGTGTCCCGGGTGATCCCCGACAAGGACCGCGTTGTCGTCGAGAACGTCAACATGGTCAAGCGGCACACGCGCGGGAACCCGATGCAGGGCACCACCGGCGGGATTATCGAGAAAGAGGCACCGATCCACATCTCGAATGTGGCGATCTACAACCCCGAGACGGAGCAGGCCGATCGCGTCGGCGTCCGCTGGGAGGGGGATCGCAAGGTGCGTTATTTCAAGTCCAACCAGCAGCTGATTGACGCCTGAGGGGGCTGGAATGGCGACGTTGCGAAAGCTTTATCAGGAAGAGGTCACTCCGGCCCTGCAGGAGCGATTCGGGTACCAGAACGTGATGCAGGTGCCCCAGCTGCAGAAGATCGTGATCAACATGGGGCTGGGTGAGGCCACCAAGGATAAGAAGATCCTGGAGGCCGCGCAGGAGGACCTGGCCAAGATCAGCGGGCAGAAGCCGATCGTCACGCGGGCGCGCAAGTCCGTGGCGGGCTTCAAGATCCGTGAGGGCTGGCCGATCGGCTGCAAGGTCACGCTGCGCCGCGAGCGGATGTACGAGTTCCTCGAGCGCTTCATCCACGTGGCGGCCCCGCGGGTCCGCGACTTCCGTGGGTTCTCGCCGCGGTCGTTTGACGGGCGCGGTAACTACAACCTCGGTATCCGGGAGCAGCTGATCTTCCCGGAGATCGACTACGACGAAATCGATCGGGTGCGCGGCATGGACATCACGGTGTCCACCACCGCTCGCACCGACGCGGAAGGGAAGGCCCTGCTCGAAGGGTTCGGCTTCCCCTTCCGGACCTAACGTCCAGAGGAGCAGCGCAGATGGCCAAGAACTCCATGGTTGAGCGCGACCGAAAGCGCCGCAAGCTGGCACAGAAGTACGCTGCCAAGCGCGAGCGGCTCAAGGCGATCATCGACAGCCCTGAGTCGAGCGTCGAGGAGCGCTTCGAAGCGCAGCTCAAGCTACAGCAGATCCCGCGCAACGCCAGCCCCGTGCGCCAGCGTAACCGCTGCGCCAAGTCGGGCCGGCCGCGGGGGTATTACCGCAAGTTCGGGCTGGCCCGCAATGAGCTGCGTCGGGCGGCCATGAACGGCGAGATCCCGGGCCTGACCCTCTCGAGCTGGTAAGGGGATAGACGATGAGCATGACCGATCCCATTGCCGACATGCTGACCCGGGTACGGAACGCGCACCACGCCGAGAAGGCGGACGTGCGTATGCCGTCCTCGAAGCTCAAGCGGGCGATTGCCGCCGTCCTCCAAGAGGAGGGCTACATCGAGGGTTACCGCGAGGTCGGGGAAGAGAAAAAGCCGGTCCTGGAGGTCACGCTCCGGTACCACGAGGGTCAGCCGGCAATCCGCGAAATCCAGCGTTACAGCCGGCCGGGTCTGCGGGTCTACCGCGGTCGTGACGAGCTGCCGCGCGTGCGCAACGGGCTGGGCACCGCCATTATCTCCACGTCCAAGGGCGTGATGAGCGATGGTCAGGCCCGCGCGCAGGGGCACGGCGGCGAGGTACTCTGCTGGGTCTTCTAGACAGGACGGGCAATCATGTCGAGAGTCGCAAAGGCACCCGTGGAGGTCCCCTCCGGCGTGGAGGTGACGCTCCAGGGTAACGACATTCAGGTCAAGGGCCCCAAGGGCCAGATGGCGTGGCGCTGCCACCGCCTGGTTTCTCTGAATCAGGAGGACGGCACGCTCACCTTCGAGCCCCGGCAGCAGAGCACCCGCGCGGTGGCGCTGACCGGTACGACGCGGGCCCTGGTGAGCAACATGGTGATCGGCGTCAGCGAGGGATTCGAGCGTCGCCTCGAACTCAAGGGCGTCGGGTACCGGGCGCAGGTCCAGGGCAACACCCTGCACCTCACGCTCGGGTTCTCGCACCCGGTGTACCACGAGATCCCCGAGGGCGTAACGATCGAGTGCCCCTCGCAGACGGAGGTCGTGGTCAAGGGCGCCGACAAGCAGCAGGTTGGCCAGGTGGCCGCCCAGATCCGAGGCTATCGCCCGCCGGAGCCCTACAAGGGCAAGGGTGTACGCTACGCCGACGAGCGGGTGGTCCTCAAAGAAGCCAAGAAGAAGTAGGCGGTGGGGACGAAGATGGACAAGAACACAGCACGCATGCGGCGCGCGCGCAAGAGCCGCGGGCGCATCCGCGACGCCGGTGCCTACCGGCTCTCGGTCCACCGCACGCCGCGCCATATCTACGCACAGGTGCAGCAGCCGGACGGCGCGAAGACCCTGGCGGCTGCTTCCACGGTGGAGCCCTCCCTGCGTCAGCGCAGCGAGGGGACCGGCAACGTGAGCGCCGCCCAAGAGGTGGGCCGGCTGATCGCCGAGCGCGCCAAGGCGGCCGGCGTCGAGCAGGTGGCATTCGATCGTGCCGGCTACCAGTACCACGGCCGCGTGCAGGCGCTGGCCGAGGCCGCGCGTGAAGCCGGACTGAAGTTTTAGGCTAGGGGCTAAGAAGCTATGGCGAACGGTGAACAAACCGGCGCGGACGGGCTCCGCGAAAAGCTGATCACGATCAACCGCGTGGCGAAGGTGGTCCAGGGCGGCCGCCAGTTCGGCTTCACGGCGCTGACCGTGGTCGGTGACGGCGAGGGGCGAGTCGGGTTCGGTTACGGCAAAGCCCGCGAGGTCCCCGCAGCGATCCAGAAGGCAATGGAGCGGGCGCGCGGCGGGATGCGCACCGTGCCGCTGGATGGCCCGACCCTGCGCTACCCGGTGACCCACTTCCACGGGTCGAGCAAGGTCTTCATGAAGCCGGCCTCGCCGGGTACCGGCATTATCGCCGGCGGCGCCATGCGCGCGGTCTTCGAGGTGCTCGGCGTGCAGGACGTGCTGGCCAAGTCGGTCGGCTCGCGCAACCCGATCAACGTGGTGCGCGCCACGGTCGACGGGCTGGCCTCGATGGACTCCCCCGAGGCAGTCGCTGCCCGGCGGGGCAAGAGTGTCGAAGAGATTACGGGCTGATCATGGCTAACCAGAAGAAGCTCCAGGTAACGCTGCGGCGCAGCGTCCACGGCCGGCTGCAGAAGCACCGCCAGTGCGTGCGCGGCCTCGGCCTGCGCCGGATGCACCAGACCGTCCTGGTCGACGACACCCCGGAGAATCGCGGAATGATCCGGAAGGTGTCCTATATGCTGGAAGTTCAGGAGGCGTAAATGCGGCTCAATCAACTGTCGCCGAGCCCGGGCAGCCGGCCGGAGGCCAAGCGCGCCGGACGCGGTGCGGGCAGCGGCCTGGGCAAGACGGCCGGTCGCGGTCACAAGGGTCAGCACAGCCGCAGTGGCGGCTTCCACAAGGTCGGCTTCGAAGGCGGCCAGATGCCGCTGCAGCGCCGGGTGCCGAAGTACGGCTTCTCCTCGCAGAAAAGCCTGCGTACCGCGGAGGTTCGCCTCCACGAGATCGCCCGCGTCGACGGTGATACGGTGGACCTTTCGGCGCTGCACAAGGCCGGCGTCGTGCGCAAGAACATGCGCTACGTCAAGGTTATCGCCTCGGGCACCATCGACCGCGCAGTGACCGTGCGTGGCGTCAAGGTGACCCAGGGCGCCCGCAAGGCGATCGAGGCGGCCGGCGGCCAAGTCGTCGAGGAGGGTTAAGTTGGGACGTCCAGGTGGTGCCGCAGGGGCCCTCGGTGGGATGGGACGTCTCACCGAGGTTCGTCAGCGTCTGCTTTTCGTACTGCTCGCGCTGATCATCTACCGCATCGGTACCCACATCACGATCCCGGGTATCGATCCGGCGGCGCTCGAGCAGATGGTCGAGCAGCAGCGCGGCACCATCCTGGAGATGTTCAACATGTTCGCCGGCGGGGCGTTGGAGCGACTCTCCATCTTCGCCCTCGGCGTCATGCCCTATATCTCGGCGGCGATCATCATGCAGCTGCTCACGGCGGTGGTGCCGTCGCTCGAGCGGCTGAAGAAGGAGGGGGAGGCCGGCCGGCGCAAGATCACGCAGTACACGCGCTACGGCACGCTCGGGCTGGCCACCTTCCAGGGCATCGGCATCAGTATCGCGCTGCAGGGGCAGGGTGTGGCCGCCATGCCCGGGCCGGCGTTTGTATTTATCTCCACGGTGACCCTGGCCACCGGCGTGATCTTCTTGATGTGGCTTGGTGAGCAGATCACCGAGCGGGGCATCGGCAACGGTATCTCGATCATCATCTTCGCCGGCATCGTCGCCGGCCTGCCCGGCGCGCTGGGTGGCACGCTCGAACTGCAGCGTACCGGCGAGCTGGGTACCGCGACGATCCTGCTGCTGCTGATCATGGCCGCGGCGGTGACCGCGTTCATTGTCTTCATCGAGCGGGGGCAGCGGCGGATCACCGTGCAGTACGCCAAGCGCCAGCAAGGGCGCAAGATGTACGCCGCGCAGCAGAGCCACCTGCCGCTGAAGCTGAACATGGCGGGCGTGATCCCGCCGATCTTCGCCTCGAGCATCATTCTCTTCCCGGCCACGGTCGGGCAGTGGTTCGGCGATGCCGAGGGGCTGGGCTTTATCGGCGACATCGCCGCGACGCTCTCGCCGGGGCAGCCGATCTATGTGGCGCTTTACGCCGCGGCGATCATCTTCTTCTGCTTCTTCTACACGGCGCTGGTGTTCAACTCGCGGGACACCGCCGACAACCTGAAGAAGTCGGGGGCGTTCATCCCCGGGATCCGTCCCGGCGAGCAGACCTCCCGGTACATCGATCAGGTGCAGAGCCGGCTCACTTTCGTCGGTGCGCTCTACATCACCGCCGTCTGCCTGATGCCGGAGTTCCTGATCCTGTACTGGAACGTGCCGTTCTACTTCGGCGGCACCTCGCTGCTGATCAGCGTCATCGTGGTCATGGACTTCATGGCGCAGCTGCAGTCGCACCTGGTCTCGCACCAGTACGAGCCGCTGATGAAGAAGGCCAACCTCAAGGGGCACACCCGGCCTGGCGGCGGGATGCTGCGCTGAATCGATAAAACTGGCTGCGGGGTGGCATCCGGGCGCGCGGACTGGTATCCTTTCGCGCCTTTGGGTCGCCCGTGAGCGGCCGCGCTCGGAGTATTGGAGAGACGACCATGAAAGTCAGGGCATCGGTCAAGCGGATTTGCCGCAACTGCAAGATCGTGAAGCGGCGCGGGACCGTGCGGGTCATCTGCACGGAGGCGCGGCACAAGCAACGCCAGGGCTGAATCCGGACCGGCGAGCACCGGCGGATCGACCCGGCACCCAACAAGCGCGAATCACGGGAGAGTTGGCCCCATGGCCCGAATCGCAGGAATCAACATACCGACACACAAGCACGCGTGGGTCGCGCTGACCTCGATCTACGGGATCGGCCGCACGCGTGCCCTGAGCATCTGTGAAGCGGCCGGCGTGCCGCATGACCGGCGCGTCCGCGATCTCAATGACGCCGAGGTCGAGGCGCTGCGGCAGGAAGTCGGCAACTACGTTATCGAGGGCGATCTGCGCCGCTCGGTGGCGATGGACATCAAGCGCCTGATGGACCTCGGCTGCTACCGGGGCATGCGGCACCGCCGCGGCCTGCCGGTGCGTGGGCAGCAGACGCAGACCAACGCGCGTACGCGCAAGGGTCCGCGTCGGGGCCCCGCCAGCCGCTGATCGGGTAGGCAACATTCAACGCGTGGGCCGGATCGGCACCGCGTTCGGAGCGAACACGGGAACAGAGACCTATGGCGAAGGCATCCAGCCGCGGTGGCGGCAAGAAGAAAGTCAAGCGCACAGTCAGTGATGGTGTCGCGCACATCAACGCGACCTTCAACAACACGCTGATCACCATCACCGACCGGCAGGGCAACGCGTTGTCCTGGGCGAGCGCCGGCGGCAGCGGCTTCAAGGGGTCGCGCAAGAGCACGCCCTTCGCTGCCCAGGTGGCGTCGGAGACCGCCGCGCGTGCCGCGCAGGATTACGGTCTCAAGAACCTGGAGGTTCGCGTCAAGGGGCCTGGCCCCGGGCGCGAGTCCGCCGTGCGTGCGCTCAACGCGGTCGGGTACCGGATCACCAACATTTCCGACGTTTCGCCCATCCCGCACAACGGTTGCCGGCCGCCCAAGAAGCGGCGGGTCTGAGGAGGAAGCGCTCGCCATGGCGAAGTATATTGGTCCCAAGTGCAAACTGGCGCGCCGCGAGAAAACCGACCTGTTCCTGAAGAGCGGCGTCCGGTCCATCGACACCAAGTGCAAGCTCGAGCAGCCCCCGGGGCAGCACGGGCAGCGCCGCGGCGGCCGCATGTCCGACTACGGCCTTCAGCTGCGTGAGAAGCAGAAGGTCCGTCGCATGTACGGCATCATGGAGCGGCAGTTCCGCAACTACTACAAGGAAGCCGCCCGCCGTAAGGACGCCACCGGCACCGCGCTGCTGCAGCTGCTCGAGAGCCGCCTGGACAACGTCTGCTACCGGATGGGTTTTGGCAGCACCCGCGCGGAGGCGCGGCAGCTGGTCAATCACCGCGGCATCCTGGTCAACGGCCGGGTGGTTAACATCCCGTCGTACCAGGTCAAGCCGGGCGACACCGTCTCCGTCAAGGAGAAGGCCAAGAGCCAGCTGCGCATTCAGGCCGCCCTCGAGCTGGCGCAGCAGAACGGCTGGGCGCCCTGGGTCGACGTCGACGCCACCAAGATGGAAGGCGTCTTCAAGCAGGCCCCGGACCGCGCCGATCTGTCTCAGGAAATCAACGAATCGCTGATCGTCGAGCTGTACTCGAAGTAACAGCCGCAACTGCAAGGTGTCGTCCATGAAGGGGTACCTGAAGGACTTTCTCAAGCCGCGCTCGGTCGAGATCGAGCCGCTCTCGGACAACCGTGCCAAGGTCGTCCTGGAGCCGCTGGAGCGGGGCTTTGGCCATACGCTGGGCAACGCCCTGCGGCGGCTGCTGCTCTCGTCGATGCCCGGGACCGCGGTCACCGAGGTGGAGATCGAGGGCGTCCAGCACGAGTACACGGCGGTCGAGGGCATCCACGAAGACACCGTGGATATCCTGCTCAACCTCAAGGATCTCGCCGTGCGGCTCAACGAGCGCGACTCGGTGACGCTCAGCGTCGAGAAGCAGGGGCCAGGCGCCGTGACGGCGGCGGACATCGCCACCGACCACGACGTGGAGATCAAGAACCCGGATCTTCACATCGCTACGATCACGCACGAGCAGCCGTTCAAGGCGTCGCTGAAGATCGAGCGGGGGCGTGGCTACCTGCCGGTCACCGCGCGCGAAGAAGAGGACACCCGCACCATCGGCCACCTGGCCCTGGATGCGAGCTTCAGCCCGGTGCGCCGCGTCTCGTACGCGGTCGAGAGTGCGCGTGTCGAGCAGCGTACCGACCTCGACAAGCTGGTCCTCGATGTCGAGACCAACGGCGTGGTCACGCCCGAGGAGGCGGTCAAGTTCGCCGCCAGCCTGCTGCGTGATCAGCTTTCGGTCTTCATCGACCTCGAAGGCGGGCTGCTGGAGGCCGGCGAAGAGCAGGAGGAGCCGGAGATCGATCCCGTCCTGCTGCGCCCGATCGACGACCTGGAGCTCACCGTCCGCTCGGCCAACTGCCTCAAGGCGGAGAGCATCCACTACGTCGGCGACCTGGTCCAGCGCACCGAGGTTGAGCTGCTCAAGACGCCGAACCTCGGCAAGAAGTCGCTCAACGAGATCAAGGACACCTTGGCCGAGCACGGGCTGTCGCTGGGCATGCAACTCGATAACTGGCCGCCGCCGTCCCTCGGGGACCGCGCCCGTATCGCCGGCTAAACTGTCAAAGGATCAACGTCATGCGCCATCGTAAAGCCGGACGTCACCTCAACCGTGACAACTCGCACCGCAAGGCGATGTTCAAGAACCTCGCCGCCGCGCTCTTCCGCGAGGAAGAGATCCGCACCACCGTGCCCAAGGCGAAGGAGCTGCGGCGTGTCGCCGAGCCGCTGATCACCCTGGCCAAGGAAGACACCACGGCGAACCGCCGTCTGGCCTTTGCACGGCTGCGCGACAAGGAGATGGTCACCAAGCTCTTCGAGGAGCTGGGGCCGCACTTCAAGGAGCGCCCGGGCGGCTACATGCGCATCCTGCGCTGTGGCTTCCGCAAGGGCGACGGCGCGCCGATGGCCCTCGTCCAACTCGTCGACCGGGAAGAGGCGATCGCCGCCCGGCGTGAGTCGGAAGAGGACGCCGAGGAAACGGCCGAGGCGTAACGCCTTGCGCACCGGGGTGAACCAGCGTGCTCGCCCCGGTGCCGTCTTCCTGTTCACGGATTACACCCACCTCGGGCCCTATGTGGGCCACCTCCATGCACGGCTGCGCCAGGCCTTCGACTCGGCCCCCGAGGTCGTTGACCTGATGCACGACGCTCCGGCTTTCCGCCCGGACTGTGCCGCCTACCTGCTTGCCGCCAACCTCAAGTACCTGCCACCGGACGCGGTGGTGCTAGCCGTGGTCGACCCCGGTGTCGGCACGGAGCGCGGCGGGCTGGCCCTGCGCGCCGACGGACGCTGGCTGATCGGTCCGGACAACGGGCTGTTCGCTGTCGCGGCGCGCGACTTCGCGGATGTCCAAGCGTACTGCCTGCCGCCGCCACCGCCGGGCACCCCGGCGACGTTCCACGGCCGCGACGTTTTCGCCGATGCCGCCGCCGAGGTGGCGGTTACGGACCGGCCGCCGCGTGGGTCGGAGGCGGTGGAGACCTGGGTCGGCCACAGGTGGCCGCGGGACTGGGACGCCCTGATCTACACCGACGGCTTCGGTAATCTGATCAGTGGCCGGCGTGGCGAGACCGCGCCGGACCAGGCGGAGCTCGTTGTCGGCGGCGAGCGCCTGGCGCGGGCGGCGAAGTTCGCTGACGTCCCCGCAGGCACGGCGTTCTGGTACGTCAACGCGCTGGGCCTGGTCGAAGTGGCGGTGAACAGCGGCTCCGCGGCGCAGCGCCTGGCCCAGGGGCCCGGGGCGGTGCTGGACTGGCGGGCGCGCGGCTAGCCTCTGCTACAATCGGCCCCCCGGCCCGGGTCGGCAGGCAGGGCCCGGCGGGCATTACAACGGATCGAGGAGAGAGCCATGAAGACACCCGTGCGAGTCGCGGTGACCGGGGCGGCCGGCCAGATCGGCTACAGCCTGCTCTTTCGCATCGCCGCCGGCGAGATGCTCGGCAAGGATCAGCCGGTGATCCTCCAGCTGCTTGAGATCCCGCAGGCCCAAGAGGCGCTGCAGGGCACCGTGATGGAGCTCGAGGACTGCGCCTTCCCGCTGGTCGCCGGCATCGTCGCCACCGACAGCGCCGAGGAGGCCTTTCGCGAGGCCGACTACGTCCTGCTCGTCGGCGCCAAGCCCCGCGGCCCCGGCATGGAGCGCAAGGATCTGCTCGAGGCCAACGCGGCGATCTTCTCGGCCCAGGGTCAGGCGCTGAACGCCGTGGCCAAGCGCGACGTGAAGGTCCTCGCGGTGGGCAACCCGGCCAACACCAACGCGCTGATCACCCAGCGCAACGCGCCGGATCTTGACCCGCGCAACTTCACGGCCATGACCCGCCTCGACCACAACCGCGCGCTGGCGCAGCTCGCCAACAAGGTTGGCTGCCATTCCACGGAGATCCACGGCCTGGCCGTGTGGGGCAACCACTCGGCGACGCAGTACCCGGATATCAGCCACTGCACCATCCAGGGGACTCCGGCCGGCGAGCAGGTTGATCACGCCTGGGTGAAGGACACGTTCATCCCCACCGTGCAGCAGCGCGGCGCGGCGATCATCAAGGCTCGCGGGGCCTCCAGCGCCGCCTCCGCTGCCAGTGCCGCCATCGACCACATGCGCGAGTGGGCGCTGGGCACGCCCGAGGGCGAGTGGACGAGCATGGCCGTGCCCTCCGATGGCAGTTACGGCATCGAGCCCGGGCTCATCTACTCCTTCCCGGTGACCTGTCGGAGCGGGGACTACGAGATCGTGCAGGGGCTGTCCGTGGACGAGTTCAGCCGCGCACGCATGGACGACACCGCCGCCGAGCTCGCCGAGGAGCGCGACGCGGTGGCGCATCTGCTGCCCTGAGCGGAAGCGGACGGCAACGCCCGGGGAGGGCCGCCATGGAACGCAACCAGGAGACTTGGCAGGTCGCCGTGATGCCCGGCGACGGGATTGGCCCGGAGGTCATGGCCGCCACCCGCCACGCCCTGGAGGCCCTCCCCGGGCCCCGGTTGGCGCTGACCGAGCTGGGCTGGCCCGCCCACGCCTGGCACCGCGCTCACGGTGAGATGATGCCCGCCGACTGGCGCGAGCAACTGGTCGGCTACGACGCATTGCTCCTCGGCGCCCTCGGGGACCCCGGGCCTGCCGACGATCCGGGGCGCTACCTGCTGCCCGATGGCGTCTCGCTGGCGCCGCTGCTGCAGCTGCGCAAGGGGCTCGATCTTTGGGCCTGTGAGCGCCCGGCGGTGCCCATGGCCGGCGCCCCCATGCCCCTGTCCGACCCGCGCGCCCTGCACACCGATCTGCTCGTCATCCGCGAGAACAGCGAAGGCGAATACGTCGACCAGGGCGGCCGGCTGGCCGCCGGCACCCCCCGCGAGACCGCCACCCAGCTCGAGGTCTTCACCCGCGCCGGTACCGAGCGCATCATCCGCCACGCCTTCGAGCGGGCCACCCGGCGGGCCGAGGAGCGCCGTCAGGGGCTGCGCGCGCCGCGCTATGCGGCCGGTGACGGCGGTGCGGACGCCGCCGTTTGCGTGGTCACCAAACGCAACGCCGTGCAATACGCCGGCGAGCTCTGGAGCGAGGTCTTCGCCGAGGTCGCCGCCGACTACCCGGAGATCGCCACCCACCACGAGCTCATCGACGCCTGCTGCATGAAGTTCGTCAGCCAGCCGTGGCAGTTCGACGTGGTCGTGGCCAGCAACCTCCACGGCGACATCCTCACCGACCTAGCCGCAGTGCTCGCCGGCGGCATGGGCGTTGCCCCCTCGGCCAACCTCAACCCCGCCGACCGCAGCGTGCCGCCGCTCTTCGAGCCCACCCACGGCAGCGCCCCGGACATCGCCGGTGGCGACCGCGCCCACCCGGCGGCCATGCTGCTGACCGCCGCCGCTATGCTGGAATGGATGGGTGAGGTCGATCCGCAGGCTGCCCGTGCCGCCGTGCAGCTCCACCGCGCCGTGGCCGACGACATCGCCGAGCACGGCATGAGCGGGCGCGGCTGCGCCGACGTCGGCCGCGCCGTGGCGCAACGCATCCGGACGGCCGGAGCGCCGTCCGCGTAGACGGAGGCTGAGTCCATGCGACTGCACTTCCACGGGGCCACCCGCGAGGTGACCGGTTCCTGCATGCTGCTCGAGGTCGGTGACCACCGCGTGCTCATCGACTGCGGCCTGATCCAGGGCGGGGGCAAGCAGGAGGCACGCAACCGAGCGCCGTTCCCCTTCGATCCGGGCAGCCTCGACGCCGTGATCCTCACCCACGCCCATCTGGATCACAGCGGTCGCCTGCCGCTGCTACGAGCCGCCGGCTACCAGGGGCCAATCCACACCCACAGCGCCGGGGCCGCGCTGGTGGACATCCTCCTGCGCGACGCCGCCTTCCTCGCCGAGCGCGACGCCGCCATCGAGAACAAGAAACGCCGCCGCCGCCACGACGAGCCGGTGGAGCCCACCTACACCGTGGCGGATGCCGAGCAGGCCATCGACGCCCTGGTCGGCCACGCCTACGACGAACCGTGGCAGCCGGTGCCCGGCGTCACCGTGCGCCTGCGCGATGCCGGGCACATCCTCGGCTCGGCCATCGTCGAGATGTGGCTCGAGGCCGGCGGCGAGCGCCGCAAGGTGGTCTTCTCCGGCGACCTCGGCCATGCCGGCGCGCCGATCCTCCGCGACCCGGCACAGGTCGGCGACGCCGACCTGCTGGTCATGGAGAGCACCTACGGCGACCGGGACCACCGCTCCTGGGAGGAGACCTGGGCCGAACTCGGCGAGATCATCCGCAATGCCCGCGCCTCCCGCGGCAACATCCTGGCGCCGGCGTTTGCCGTCGGGCGCACCCAGGAGCTGCTCTACATCCTCGCCCGGCACTACGAGGAGTGGGAACTGGGCGACTGGAGCGTCTTCCTCGATAGCCCCATGGCCATCGAGGCCACCAAGGTCTACGCCCGCTTCCCGGAGCTCTACGACGCCGAGACCGCCGCCTTCTACGCCGAGCCGGAGAACCACCGCTTCCAGTTGCCCAACCTGCGCCTGACCCCGCAGGCCGAAGACTCCATGGCCATCAACCGGGTCCAGTCCGGGGCGCTGATCATCGCCGGCTCAGGGATGTGCAACGGCGGGCGCATCCGCCACCACTTCAAGCACAACCTGTGGCGGCGCAACTGCAACGTGATCATGGTCGGCTTCCAGGCCCAGGGCACGCCCGGGCGCGCGCTGGTCGACGGCGCCAGGGAGTTGACCTTGTGGGGCGAACCGGTGCGCGTCGGCGCCACCGTGCACACCGTCGGCGGGCTTTCCGCCCACGCCGGGCGCTCGGAGCTGATCGCCTGGGCCGAGCACTTCGCCAATGGGCCGCGGGTGGCCCTGGTTCACGGCGAGTCCGGCGCCATGGACAGCCTCGCCGAGGCCCTGCGCAGCCGCGACTTTGGCGTCGAGACTCCCGAAGAGGGCGCGCATATCGACCTGCTTCAGCTGCCGGGGCGCAGCGCGGAACCGCCCGCGGCGTACTAATTTGGTCCACAGGGGGCCGTCGCTGCGGCGGCCCTGCAGTCAACGGCCGGGAACGGCCGAGCGGAGGACACGCACCATGAGCGACGCGCACAAGACCGGAGCTATCTCCCCGCTGCTCAAGCAGTCCAGCGAGGTTGTCGCCGAACGCGGCGAGGGTGCCTACATCATCGGCACCGACGGGCGCCGCTACCTCGATTTCACCTCGGGCATCGGCGTCACCGCCACCGGACACTGCCACCCCAAGGTGGTCGAAGCGGCCCAGCGCCAGGCCGCCACCCTGGTCCACGGCCAGTACGCCATCGTCCGCCACCCGCCTATGGTCCGTCTTGCCGAGCGCCTGGGCGAGATCATGCCCGGCGCGATCGACCGTATCTTCTTCTCCAATGCTGGCACCGAGGCGTGCGAGACCGCCCTGCGCCTGGCCCGCCAGGCCACCGGCCGGCCCAACATCATCGTCTTCCAGGGCGGCTTCCATGGACGTACCATGGGCTCGCTTTCGATGACCTCCTCGAGCGTGGGCCTGCGCGCCGGCGTGCAGCCGATGATGGGCGGCACCGTGTTCGCGCCGTTCCCGAATGCCCGGCGCTACGGCTGGGACGACGAGGAGACCGCCGAGTTCTGCCTGCGTGAGCTCGACCACATCCTGGCCACGCAGTCGAGCCCGGCGGAGTCGGCGGCCTTCTTCGTCGAGCCCATCCAGGGCGAGGCCGGCTACATCCCGGCCGGGCGGACCTTCATGCAGGGGCTGCGTGAGCGGGCCGATCGCCACGGTATGCTGCTCATCGCCGATGAGGTGCAGAGCGGCTACGGGCGCAGCGGGGCCTTCTGGGCCCACAGCCACTTCGACGTGGAGCCCGACGTGGTGGTCACGGCCAAGGGGCTGGCCAGTGGCTTCCCGCTCTCGGCCGTGGCCGCGCCGGAAGCGATCATGGAGCGCGGCTGGCCGGCCTCCCAGGGCGGCACCTACGGCGGCAACGCGGTCGCCTGCGCCGCCGCGCTGGCGACGCTGGAGGTCATCGAGGAAGAGGGCTTGGTGGAGAACGCCCGCGACCAGGGTGCGCATCTGCGCCGCCGGCTCGACGCCCTGTGTGCCGAGGAGCCGGCCATCGCCCACGTCCAGGGCATGGGCCTGATGCACGGCACCGAGCTGGTGGACGAGCAGGGGCGCCCGGATGGTGATCGCGCCGCGCGGGTACTCAAGGCCATGGAAGAGCGTGACGTGCTGATGATCCGCTGCGGGCCGCAGGGGCAGATCGTGCGCTGGCTGCCGCCGCTGATCGTCACCCGCGAGGAGGTCGACCGGGCGGTGGACACCTTTGCGGAGGCGCTGCGCGCCACGGCCTGAGCCGGTGCGATGGCGATACCCGAACCGATTTCCTGGAGGTGAGCGGAGTCATGGATCTCTCTTCGATCCGCAACGCGTACCGGCGCTACGCGCGGTACTACGACGGCTTTTTCGGGCGCATCTTCGCGCCGGGGCGCAAGTTCACGATGCAGTATCTCAACGCCGAGCCGGACCGGCGCATCCTCGAGGTGGGGGTCGGGACGGGGATCTCGCTGCCGGAGTACCGGCGGGATGTCTCCATCGTCGGCGTCGATGTCAGCCCGGATATGCTCGATATCGCCCATCGCCGGGTGGCAGAGCAGGGGCTGGAGCACGTGGAGTCGCTCCACGAGATGGATGCCGAGGCGCTGGATTTCCCGGACGATTCGTTCGATGTGGTGGTGGCGATGTACGTCGCCTCGGTAGTGCCGAACCCGGATCGATTGGTGGATGAGTGCCGTCGGGTCTGCCGGCCCGGGGGCGAGATCTTCATCATCAATCACTTCGCCTCGCAGCATCCGGTGGTTCGTGGGTTCGAGAAGACGATTCGGCCGTTGTCGAAGCTGCTCGGGTTCCGCACGGACATGGAGCTGGATGATCTGCCGCAGCGCCCGGGCTTTGAGTGCCTCGGGGTGCATCCGGCGTACTTCTTCGGGTACTGGAAGCTGGTCCATTACCGCAATGGTTCGTCGGCGGAGTCGGCGCCGGTGGAGGAGCCGGAGGAGGAGCTGGCGACCGCCAGTTGAGCTACGGCCGCTACCCGGTCAGGAGGTCCCGGTCGGGAGGCCGGTCCGCGGTGGCGGCCGAAGATCGCGCCCCGCCTTTCGGCGGGGTTTAGGACGCCGTGAACAGGTCGCGATAGATCCGTTCCACGGCGGCGGCCTCGTCATCGGTTAGTTGCGCGAACTCCCTGGTGCGGGCTCGTTTGGAGAGCTGTCCCTCGTTCTGCTGAAGAAAGCGGAAAAGCAGATCCAGCGTCGTATCCGGCATGTCCACGATCTGTTCTGCGCGACGGCAGAAGGAATCGTACCGGCGCAGGAAACGCGCCTCTTCCGGCAGGTCGCGCTCGATGGTGCGATGCACGCAGCGGTAGAGAAACTCTGCGTGAGGGGTTGCATCGAAGAAGCGGTAAAAGTCCGCGGTATCGTTGAGCACCTCGACGTTGCCACCCTCTGTCGGCTGCCAGTCAACCACCGGGAGCAAGCGCCGAGAGTAGTCTTCCAGGACGTGCCGGTAACGGTCGATCTCTTCGAGCATGACGGCCGAAACAGGAAACACCACCCCCGGCGGATTGAAACCGCGCTCGGCGAGCATATGGTGGATCAGGTAGCGATGGATCCGCCCATTGCCGTCCTCAAACGGATGCGCGTAGATAAAGCCGAAGGCGAGCACGGCCGCAGCAATCACCGGGTCAAGCGCGCTGGCCGCTTCTTGATCGAATGCGATCATGCCGGAGACCAGATCGGGCAAGTCCTCCGGCCGCGCGCTGATGTGCTCGGGCAGCGGGCGTAAGCCGGGATGCTCTCGAGTGCCGACGAAACCGCCCTCAGTGCGTAGACCGAGTTTCACGAACCGGGCATCGCCGATGACAAGGGACTGGAGGCGAAGCAGCTCCTCGATATCGATCGGGTGTCGCCCGGCCTCCCCGATGGCCCGGCCCCAGCGCTGGATACGATCCTGCGGCGGTTTCTCGCCTTCGATGGCGTAGCTCGAGCGCGAGTCCTTCAGGAGCAGGAAGGCCGCCGTGCGCGAGAGGATATGCTGGGGCACCTCATCCAGTACCTTGCGAGCCCGCAGGGCCAGGTCGCGATCGACCATCTCGCGGAGTGTATCCGTGTGGAAAACGAGAGGGCAGAACGACGGGGTCCCCGGGAGATTGTTGCGCACACGATGACGCTTCGACACCTTACCCGTGCCCGCCCACTGCAGGGTGGGATCCACTGCGGGGACGTAGTTCCCGCGCGTGGCTTCGCTCAGCGGCAATCGGCTCCCGAGCAGCCACTCGTAAAGGAACCAGACCCTTCGTGCATATGACCCCGTCGGCTTGGAGCGGACCCATCCCGCGATTGGCTCCGGACCGACCGTTTGGAAGAGTCGCTTCAGCACAGCGAGATCGAGACCTTCGTGCTTAAGCGCGAAGGTCAGGTGGCTTTCAAGGGTCGCGGGCGGGCGGTGGCGCGGTGTCAGCAGTTCCCAGCCGCCCTCGCTGTAGACCCTGTGGCGCTCGGCGGCAGCTCGAAGCTTTCGCGGCCACGGGACCTGCAGGTCGTATGCATCGATCAGCGCGGCATAGCCTACTGGCGTAGCACGCTCAGGAAGCCGTAGCCCACGAAAGATGGTTACAGCCCCTGAAAAGCGTTGTTCTGAGCGTTTTTCCATGAAGAACGATTATGAGATCGGTCCACTCCGTGGGCAAGCGCGATACGCCGGAGTGTCCTCTGTGGGGTGGCAAAACTTGGGTGGTTGTTCCCCGGTCAGGTGGCTGTTCCCCGGTCGGGATGCCGGTCCGCGGTGGCGGCCGAAGATCGCGCCCCGCCGGTCGGCTGGGTCCCCTGCGCGCCTCGATCCGGCGAGGCCGCTCGCAATGCGCGGCTGCGCCGCGCTGACGCTCGCTGAGCAGCGCGAACCAAGAGAGGTTCGCGCTGCCCCCTCGCCGGCTCTGCGGTGCTCGGCGCGCTCTAAAGGCCGCCACCGGGGAGCGGCCAACCGGCGTCAGGGGGCGACCTTCGAACGCCACAGGGGGACCGGCCAACCGACCTCAGCAGCCCAAGGGCATGCCCCGACGCGCCATGGTCGACGCGCACCCGCTCGCGCTATGCTTGCAACATGGCCACTTACTGGCGCGTACAGCAGACGCAGAGCGAGAAATTCCCGTACCGGATCACCCTGGAGAGCGATCACGACGGGATCATCCTCGCCCTGCGCGCCAAGGATCGCTGGCCGGGCCCGCAGGGGCACGTCTTCTGCCTGCGTGAGCAGGACCCGCCGGAGGAGACCCCCGAGGAGCTCGAGCACGTCCCCGTGGTTTCGCTCAATCGCTTCGGCAAGAAGCTCGCGCTGGTGCTCGACCGGCAGAAGCGCCGGCGCTGCGACTTCCTGTTCCTGACCAAGCCGTACAAGAACAAGCCCGGGCACTACGAACAGATCTTCTTCCGCACCCAGGGCGCCGTCCGGGCCCACAAGACCCGCGGCCGAACCCAGCTCTTCGGCGATTATCCGATCACCGCCCTGATCGACCGCGCCGAGCGTTACCCGTGGCGCTTTCCGGGTGCCGAAACGCGACGCGAGAGCCTCCCGGCCGGCGACTACGCGCTGGAGAGTGACGGGCAGATCCAGGCCGTGGTCGAGCGCAAGACCTTCGACAACCTCCTGACCGACTTCGGCCAGATCCAGATCCTTCACCAGCAGCTGGCGGAACTGGCGACCTATCCCCATCCCGCACTGGTGGTCGAAGCCACCTACGGCGACTTCCTCGACCCGCAGCGGGTCGCCCCCTGGTCAGCCGCCCACACAGCCCGGGTCGTGGCCGAGATCCAGGCCCTGCACCCAAAACTGCCCGTGGTCTTCGCGGGCAACCGCAAACAGGCCAACGAGTGGTGCCACGGCCTCTTCCGAGCCGTCGCCACACGGCTGGCGGACCCGGCACCGCCCGCGGTCGCCGAAGCCTACGGCCGCTACCAAAGCGGTGCCGGCGGGCGCGGCGGCTGGGCCCTGGCGGTGCGCCGCGAAGTCCTCCATGAAATGCCCGAGCGCTTCACCATGGCCATGCTGCGCCAGCGCTTCCCGGACCGCCAGCCGCAGCAATTGCGCACCATCCTCCACCGCCTCCGCGAAGAAGGCCGCCTTCAGCGGGAGGGCCAAGGCCGCGCGACCGAGTGGGTGCGGGTCGAGCCGTAAGCGACGACGCTCAAGCAGTTGGCTGCACGGGAGTGTCTTTGATCAGTCGAATGCGGCAACCACGGGGGAAGGATCGGGTGGCGGGGGGGCGGAGACGGCCTTTAGAGCGCGCCGAGCACCGCAGAGCCGGCGAGGGGGCAGCGCGAACCTTTCCCGGTTCGCGCTGCTCAGCGAGCGTCAGCGCGGCGCAGCCGCGCATTGCGAGCGGCCTCGCCGGATCGAGGCGCGCAGGGGACCCCGCTGACAAGC